>JAFSHA010000071.1 GCA_017440565.1 Eggerthellaceae bacterium
ACCATGCCCACTGCCAGAGCACCTGCGAGGGTTGCGGATACAACCTTCTTCATGTTGCTTCCTTTCTATAACATGTACATATCTGGATAGTCACTTAACCCAATGATTTCACGCTGTCTTGGCTCATTACGTTTATGACTTCCGCGCGCAATTTTAACACTTGGTCAACGAACATGACGATGAGAAAGCTATTCCTCTCAGGTTTCTCTCAGGTTTCTCTCAGATTTCTCGGCGTTTTTTCAGTCTTCCCACGTCAACGGCAGTTTCCATTTCTGAGATGTAAATGAATTGTGAAGCGCATCGACACGATGCGGCAGCTCACCTTGGCGTTAGCTCCTTGTTGTAGGGCTGTTTTCGTAACTTGAAATCGTTCGGGCCTTCCCCCTTGAAAATCTGGGCAAAGTTGGGTCATATGACTCGATTTTGGGCCTTCGCTTGCGGCGGCTTCGCTTCGCCTCGCCCCAGGTTGATCGAGGGCTGTTTAATGTGCGCGTTCGCTACCATGATGCGACTTTGGCAGCATCTCATTAAGGAGGCGACGCTTAAATGACAAGAGCAGATAAGGGATCCATCAAAGAGCTGAGCAAGGGCCGATGGTTGGTGCGTGTTTCTGGGGGCAAAGACCCTGAAACCGGCAAGAGAATCCGTCTAAGCAGAACCATCCGGGGCACGAAAACAGACGCCCTGAACGAGAGAACCAGGATGCTGGTGGAAGTTGGAGACATCGGATACGTCCGGGGTAGCATTACCTTTGGCGACTTCGTGGAAAGCGTGTTTCTTCCGCGCAAGCGCCAGCAAATCGAGCGTGGCGAATTCAGGCAGAACAGCTATTTGCGGCTAGCTTCAAATTTGAAAACATGCTGTCGTCCGGTCTGGAACGTGCCACTAAATAAAATTACTCCCTTGCATATTGAAATGTGCCTCGACCAAGTGGAGGGACCGTCGGCGCGGTTTAATGCCTTTAGCGATATGCGTGCAGTGTGGTTTAAGGCTTTGACGTGGGGTTTCATTCCGAAATCCCACGATGTATTCACTGGCGTCGAAAGGCCACGCAAACCCGCGCCCGAGATAGAGACGGCGTCACCAGAGCTTCTTGCAAAGATTCTTGAAGCGTTTCGAGGGCATGCTGTCGAGCCCATCGTGCTCATGATGGCGGGATGCGGTCTTCGATGCAGCGAGGCGTGCGGTCTTGATTGGGAGTGCTTCGACTGGGACGAGGGCACGGTGGTAATCACGCGGGGGTACCACAAAGTTGGCGGCAAGACGATGTTTCTGCCCCCGAAGACGGTTCAGTCGGGGGCGACGGTGACGGTGCCTGCTGTCGTGCGGGATCGCATGCGCGAGATAAGGCTTTCCGCGAGGTCGGGACGTAGGGCGGCGTCGGGGGCGATTGCGAAGATGGGACCGAACGGCCGCCGTGCAAGGTATCACCCTAGTTCGGCGTCGGCGGCGTATCGAACGCATTACCGCAAGATGCTGCCCGATGAGCCATATGTTTGCATAAAAAACTTGAGGCATTCGCATGCCACAATCCTTCTTGAAAGCGGAGAGGACATCGCATTGGTGTCAAAGCGGCTTAGGCATGCGAATTTGGCGACTACCTATATGCGTTATATCAAGCCGGGACTTTCGGCCGACAGGCACTCGAGCGAGGTGTTTGATTCGGCGTTGGGAACAGCCCTTGAAATCGCCCAAAATGACCCAAAATGACCCAACGGATTCGGGTGAAAAAAGCGGCAAGTTGAGGCGTTGCTCGGAGGTATGCGAGGTTGAATTGCGAGGCTGAATGCCGCCCGACGAATGAAAGCTGGCTAGTTGGGCGGCAGCGGCCTTTTCGATACTGGAGAGCAAAGGAGGTGGGACTAGGAATCGCGTATGTACATGTTATAGAAAGGAAGCAACATGAAGAAGGTTGTATCCGCAACCCTCGCAGGTGCCCTTGCCGTAGGCATGGTGCCGGCCATGGCTTTTGCAGCTGAGGCCGACCAGGAGATGGACCTGCTCGAGCTCGATGCTGCCACCGCAATTCAGCAGGGCACCATCCTGTTCAAGGCCGGACAGGCAGCGGGCGACAAGTTCACCGCCGGCACCGACAACCCCTACCTCGTCCCGGTGGGCGTGCAGCCGGCCGAGACCACCTCTTCCGAAGCCGTCAAGGCGATTGACGTGGTATGGCTGATGAAGCTCCCCGTTGCGCCGGCCACCGGCACGCCGAGCCCGAAATTCAAGGATGGCGCCGATTATGTGAAGTGGGCCGAATCCGCCAAGTGCACCGTCGACGCCAACGGCAAGCTCGTTTACGTCCCCTCCTCCGGCTCTAGCGGTCTCGATACCCAGGACGAGATCGACAACCTCGCCGCAGGCAACTACGCCATCGGCGTGGTGGCCGACGGTCAGTACGTCACCCAGGTCGTCAAATTCTCCGTCGTGGCCCAGGAGCTCCAGGGCGTCCAGATCTACGAGAAGAACCTCGTTGACTCCACCATCCTCACCGACGAGTCTTACACCTTCAACAACACCGCTTGGGACTTCACCGGCAACGACCTCAACACCCTCGGCCTGAAGATCGGTGGCGTCGCTCTCGACACCAGCAAGTTCACCATCAAGGTGTACGACAAGGCCCTTACGAAGGAAGTCACGCTTAAGGCTGCCGGCGACTACGTCATCCGCGTGACAGGCAACTCCGGCGTCTACGCCGGCAAGTCCGCCGAGATCCCCTTCACCATCGCGCCGCTCAACCTCAGCAACGTCAACATTGTCGCAAATGACATCCAGCTTGGCGAGGCGGAAAAGGCCACTACGCTGGCTTCCGTCGGCGAGATCACCGCTTCGATGGGCCTCATCGACGGCGTCACCGACCTCGGCTCCTACAACGCCCTGCGCACCGCGCCCGGCCCCTACACCGTCGAGGTCGTGCCTGATGCGACGCTCATCAAGACCGCCGGTTTCGAGGGCTCCGTCATCGGCTCCAAGACCGTTTCCTTCAACGTCTACGGCGCTGCTGCCAGCAACCTCTCCGCCACTTACGGCGCCGATGCGTTTGGCAACCCCGCGGCCGACCTCGACATCGACTACTCCAGCAAGAACAGCGATCCCGACTTCGACCCCTCCAAGGTGACCGTCAAGGCCCAGGATCCCGTCACGAAGCAAGTTCGCAACCTCACCGCAAGCGAGTACAACCTGAAGTACTACAAGGTCAAGGGCGGCAATCCGGTTCCCTGCGAGCTCGCCGACCTCAAGACCCCGGGCGAGTACCGCGTTTACGCCGAGGTCAACTCCTCCGCGTTCGCCTACGCCATCGCTGGCACGACCGCTGATTACATGACCGTCGAAGTGACCAAGGGCGCGATCACCGACACCAGCGTTGCTTTCACCTACCAGGGCAAGGAGCTGCTGGTTAACACGAAGAGCATCGAGTTCACTGGCTCCGACATCCTCGACGACATCACCGTCTCCGTGAAGACCGCCAACGGCACCGTCGTTCCGGCGTCCGAGTACGAGGTCGTCGCCACCACCGTCAACGCCAAGGGCCAGACCGTCGTGGTCGACGAGATCCTGAATGTCGGCACCTACACGCTGACCGTCAAGAGCGACCTCTACACGATCGCCGATGGCTACGCCACCGTCGTCATCACCGTCACCGAGAAGGGCATCACCGTCACCGGCGTCGAGGGCCTCTTCGCTACCAAGGTTGGCGGCACGGATGTTCCGTCCGTCCTCTACACGGGCAAGGAGATCACCCCCGTCGCGCTGCAGACCGTCCTCAGCAAGCAGATTGCCGTTCCGGCCGACTCCTACACCGTCAAGGTCGTCTCCGCAACCGACATGCTCGGCAACGCCATGAAGGCAACCTCCGTCAAGGAGCCCGGCATCTACACCATCCAGCTCGTTGACGTCGCCAACGACAACTACACGCTGACCGTTGCGCCCCAGTATACGTTCGTCGTCTCCAACACCTCCGTCTACATCGACGTCCCGGCTGACGCATGGTTCGCCGAGGTCGTCTACGATGCCAAGTCCCTCGGTTACATGACCGGCTACAAGGGCACGAAGCTGTTCGGCGCCGGCGACGACATCACCCGCGGCGCTTGGGTTTGCGTCCTCTACAACATGGCAAACCCGACCAATGGTGAGGATGAGACCGACGGCAGCAACGCCCCCGGCTTGACCTACAAGAGCTTCAAGGACGTCGAGGGCACCGAGTACTACGCCAAGGCCCTCGCATGGGCGAAGCAGGCCGGCGTGGTCAACGGCTACGACGACGGCACCTTCAAGGGCGACAAGAACATCTCCCGCCAGGAGGCCATCGCGATGCTGGCCAACTATGCCGCCGCCATCGGCAAGTACGACGCCCCGACCGCCGCTGAGGCCGCCGCTGCGCTCGCCGCTTACCCGGACGGCGCGAAGGTGTCCGGTTGGGCTGAGGAGGTCTTCGCCTGGGCCGTCCTCGAGGACATCGCCGGCAACGGCAAGGTCCTGAACCCGACCGCCAACATCAAGCGCGAGGAGGCCGCGGCCATCGCCGTGAACTTCCAGCCCGTCCGTCCGGCTACCTTGAAGTAAGCGTAAACCGCTTCTGCTTCCGAGGGAGCGCCAACGCGCTCCCTCGGGGCTGTGCTTTCGTGGCGCCGTAGCAAATGGCTCCAAGCGCAAGTACGCCAGAAGCAGAGGTCATGCATCCTCGCGGCCTCTGCTTCTGGCGTCGAGGGCTTTCGTTTCCTTGGAAACTGGTCGACGGCGTCGGCCCTTTGCGAGAGCTTGCTGCTGCGACATCTTCGTCGGCGTTCCCACCCCTTCCCTGACGAAGGCTCATGAGAGCAGGCTTACGGAAGGGTTCCTGAACCCTTCCGTAAGCCTTCAGGGCTTGACCCAACGAGCTAACGCTGTCGATCGAGGCTCCGAAAGAGCGAAAATCCCCTCACGCCCTGAGTGCGAGCGTGGGGGGATTTTTGCGAGGTGGGGCGATCGACGCATGATCTGTACCGAACGAAGGGAGAAGCTCCCATGGCTAACCTTATCTCCAAGATCCTCGGGACGGGCTCCGACCGCGAGCTGCGCGCCTACCAATCACGCCTCGAGGAGGTCGAGGCGTTCGCTGCCGGATTTGCGGCAGCTGCCGACGAGGAACTTCAGACGGCATCCGCCAAGCTGAGAGGGCGCGCCCTTGCGGGTGACTCCCTGGAAGATCTCCTTCCCGAGGCGTTCGCGCTCGTGCGCGAGGCTTCCGAGAGGATTCTCGGCCTGCGCCACTACGACGTGCAGCTCCTGGGCGCGATGGCCCTGCACGCAGGCAGCGTGGCCGAGATGGCCACGGGAGAGGGCAAGACGCTCGCCGCCGTGCCCGCCGCGTACCTGAACGCCCTCGCGGGAGGGCCGGTGCACGTCGTGACCGTGAACGACTACCTGGCGAGGCGAGATGCGACCGAGATGGGCCCGCTCTACGAGTTCCTGGGGCTCTCCGTGGGCCTGATCCAGGCGGAGTCGAAGCCCGAGGAGCGCCGCGCGGCCTACGCCTGCGACGTCACCTACGGAACGAACGCGCAGATGGGCTTCGACTACCTGAAGGACAACATGGCCAAGGACCCTTCGGAAAGGGTCCAGCGCGGCCACGGCTTCGCGGTCGTCGACGAGGCTGACTCCATCCTCATCGACGAGGCGCGGACCCCGCTCGTGATCTCGGGCCTGGGCGAGGCCGCGGCAGCCGAGTACGAGAGGCTCGTGAATGTCGTGGAGGCCCTCGACCCCGAGGGAGACGTGGTGGTCGACGCCGAGAGGAAGGTGGCGTGGGCGACCGAGGCCGGCCTCGACAAGGTGGAGGAGATGCTCGACGAGGAAATCTACGCCGACGCCACGGGCAGGCTGGCCAACCACCTGCGACAGGCCCTGCGCGCCCGCTTTTGCTACAGGAGGGACGTCGACTACGTCGTCAAGGACGGCCAAGTGAAGATCGTCGACGCCTTCACCGGGCGCATCCTCGAGGGCAGGCGCTACTCGGAGGGCCTGCACCAGGCCATCGAGGCACGCGAGGGCGTGCAGGTGAGGCGAGAGTCGCTCACGATGGCCTCGACTACGCTGCAGAACTACTTCCGCCTTTACAAGAAGCTCTCCGGCATGACGGGCACCGCCCTCACCGAGGACTCCGAGCTCAAGCGCACCTACGGGCTCAAGGTCGTGGCCATCCCCACGAACGCGCCCGTCATCCGCAAGGATCATCCCGACTACGTCTACCGCACCGCCGAAGCCAAGATGCGCGCCATCGCCGACGAGGTGGAGAGGCGCCACGCGAAGGGCCAGCCCGTGCTCGTGGGCACCGACTCCGTCAAGAGCTCCGAGACGCTGTCTAAGATGCTCGAGGAGCGCGGGATCCTGCACAGCGTCCTCAACGCCAAGAACCACGAGGCCGAGGCGCGCATCGTCGCGCAGGCGGGCCGCGAGGGCGCGGTCACCATCTCCACCAACATGGCCGGCCGCGGCACCGACATCCTGCTCGGCGGCAACAGGAGGATGCTGAAGGAGGACCACCTCGAGAGCCTCGTCAGGTGGAACAACGGCGAGACCTTCGACTGGATGGACAGAAGCGCGCATCGATATGCAGACTCCATCGTTGAAAGGGAGGGCTACTCGACGCGCGTGCTGGGCGGCCTCTTCGTCATAGGCGCCGCCCGCTTCGAGGCTAGGCGCGTCGACGACCAGCTGAGGGGGCGCGCAGGGCGCCAGGGAGACCCCGGCGAGACGAGGTTCTACCTGAGCCTCGAGGACGACCTCCTCGTGGCCTTCGGGGGCGACCGCCTCAAGGCCGTCTCCGACATGATGGAGAGGCGCGGCCTCGGCGACGACTCGCCCATCGAGGACGTGGCCGTGAGCAAGGTGATCACCGCGGCCCAGAGGGAGATGGAGGCCGCCCACTTCAGCCAGAGGAAGTTCCTGCTCGACTTCGACGATGTCATGAACAGGCAGCGCCTGGCGATATACAAGGAGCGCAACGCCGTCCTCGAGGGCGAGAAGGACGTGGAGGCGCTGCTGCGCGAGGTGGCTCGCGACAGCGCGTTTGACGCCGTGGCGCTCTGCTGCCCCGCGGGCGATCCCTCCGACGACTGGAACCTCGCGGCCCTCGAGGGCTGGTGGTTCTCCATGACGGGGACGAGCCCCTTCGAGCTCCCCGGATCCGACGGCGGAGCGTTCTCGATCCGCGACGTGGAGCACGGCGAGGACCCGGACGCGCTGGCGGCCGTGCTCGCCGACGCCCTCGAGCACGCGCTTTCCGCGAAGCGCGAGGCCCTGGGCGACGACGCCTTCGAGAGCGTCGCCCGCCGCTCCCTGCTGGAAGTCCTCGACCGCAGGTGGGTGCTCCACCAGCAGGACATGGACCGCCTGCGCCAGGGCATCATGCTGCGCGCGGTGGGCAGGCGCGAGCCGCTCCTGGAGTTCAAGGAGGAGAGCTACGGGGCCTTCGGCGAGCTCGTGGCGTCGGTCTACGAGGACTGGCTCTCGGTGCTCCTGCACCTTGCGCCCGCGCCCGCGGCCGACGAAGAGCCCGCAGCGACGATCTCCTTCGGCGCCCCCGCCGAGGTAACCGCCGCCCGGGGCGAGGCCGAGTCCGCCACGGACTTCAGCCCCATCACCGACAACCCGCTCGGGTAGGGCCCGCGCGGGGCCGGCTGCTCTACCCTAGGAGCTTGCGCCGCGCCTGCTTCAGCCAGTTCTTCTTGAAGGGGCCCTTTCCGCCGAAGAACTTGTTGTCCGTCTCGGTCTGCTCGCCGTGCTCGTACTTAACGGCGGCGAGCTCGATCTCGCAAAGGTAGTCGGCGACCTGCGCCAATCTGTAGCAGCGATAGTCGGACTCGCGGCGCACCGCCGCCTCCTTCGAGAGCACGTAGCCAAACGCCGCCTCGAGGGCGCCCGTAACGGCGGGCTGGCCCCTGTCGTAGTAGATCTTGACGCAGTCGAAGCTTTGGAAGTACTCGAGGTTGTCGGCCAGCAGGGCGGCCAGATCGCGCCTGATGAGGGATTGGAGCTTGTCCGGGGTACCGAACTCCCTGCTCCTGTACACGAAGGACCTGTAGCGTATCGGCAGCTTCTGCACGAGCATGCCGAACGAGACCATGAGGTACTTTCGCCCCTCGATGGACATGCCCGCGTAATCCTCGTTGCCCCTCATGAGCGGGTTGGCGTGAAACGGGATGTTCGGAAGGCCCCTCTTGGCGAGGGATTCTTCGTACATGGCGAATCGGGCCGCGACGTCCTCGACTTGGTCGTGCAGGACATACGTTACGACGTAATATGCCGACCGTCCCTCCTGCGAGCCGGATTCGTCCACGAACACGCTCAGGTCGCTCAAATCCTAGATACCCCCTAATATAAAAATCGCCGGGGGATCAGCCCCCGGCACTTGATAGCAGCGCTCGCGCCGCCAAGGAGTTTATATCACAAGAACCTAGCGCTGGGAAGACGCGGCGGGGAATTGACGCGCGTTCGCCATCAAACGGGCGGTGCGGTGAAGCCGTAGCGGGTGCGCGGTTTCGATCGTTTGCCCGCAGCCCTGCGCCAAGATGTTTCACGACAGCATGTTTCCCCAGATCAAACAGCTATTTTCGACACCGCTCCTTTTCATATACATGTTATAGAAAGGAAGCAACATGAAGAAGGTTGTATCCGCAACCCTCGCAGGTGCTCTGGCAGTGGGCATGGTCCCGGCCATGGCCTTCGCCGCTGAGG
>JAFSHA010000072.1 GCA_017440565.1 Eggerthellaceae bacterium
ATGGGGCGGCGCGGCATCGGCAACAGGAACTCGCGGCGCGGCATCGGCAACAGGATGGGGCGGCGCGGCATCGGCAACAGGAACTCGCGGCGCGGCATCGGCAACAGGAGAGAACGGCGCGGCATCGGCAACAGGAGAGAACGGCGCGGCATCGGCAACAGGAGAGAACGGCGCGGCATCGGCAACAGGAGAGAACGGCGCGGCATCGGCAACAGGAACTCGCGGCGCGGCATCGGCAACAGGAAAAGAAGGAATTGCCGCAGCTCTTGGATATAACGGCCGCGCGAAAGGGGCGATAGGATGCTGGCTCATCCTAGCTGAACACGATGACTGGAACGGCGAGGTATATCCGATTAAAGACATCAAGACCTTCAAGGTTGATGGTGACGTAATACTCCCCGACACATGGTATACTCTTAAAAATGGCGAGCCTGTAAAAATTGAAAACCTATGATCAGGTTCGGCTTCGGGTTCCACGCGGACTGGCTGCTTGTCCTGCCCTTGCTGACAATTCTGCAGGAAGGCGACGAAGAAACCACTATCACAATAGGATGGCTGAATTTCAGTCTATGCATCAATATCAAGAACACAAATGAAAACCTATAACATAACAACCGGACGCTCAAGGCTCGAGACAGAGTGGAAGAGGCGCGAGATCACGTGGCAGCAACTCTGCGCCATGCTCACCAAGGCAAAGCGCACCACCGAGTCCGTCGCGGAGTACAAGGCCATGACCAAGACCCAGCGAGGCAAGGTCAAGGATTGCGGCGGATTCGTAGGCGGAACGCTCCAGGGCGCAAGGCGCAAGGCATCCGACGTCACCGGACGCTCCCTCGTCACCCTCGACATCGACTACGGCACCAGCAACACGCCCGAGGTCGTAGCGGACATGCTGGCCGGCACAGCCTGGTGCCTATACACCACGCACAGCCACACGCCGAAGGACCCGCGCTTCAGGCTCGTCGTCCCACTGAGCCGAGAGGTAACAGCGGAAGAGTACGGCCCGATCGCAAGACGCATCGCTGACGACATAGGCATCACGCTCTTCGACATGAGCACATACGAGCCGAGCCGCCTCATGTACTGGCCGAGCGCTTCGAGAGACGCCGAGTTCATAGGACTCACAGGCGAAGGCGACCCAGCCGACGCGGACGCGATCCTGAACTCCTACACCGACTGGCGCAACGTAGCCGAGTGGCCGGTGGATCCGAGAGGCATGCAGACCTCGGCCAAGGGAACGAAGCAGGAAGACCCGACCACGAAGACCGGCATCATCGGAGCCTTCTGCCGCTGCTACGGCATCGCGGAAGCCATAGAGACATTCCTGCCGGGCGTATACACACCGACCGCACAGGAGGACCGCTGGACCTTCGCGGAAGGCTCGACACACGGCGGCATGGTAACGTACGACAACCTCTGGGCGTTCTCGCACCACGGCACCGACCCATGCGGAGGCAAGCTCTGCAACGCCTTCGACCTGGTACGCCTGCACCTGTACGGAGAGCTGGACAGCGACACGGATCCCGAGCTCACACCCGTAAACAAGCTCCCGTCGTTCGTGGAAATGGAGCGCCTCGCAAGGGACGACAGGAAGGTCAAGGGACAGAGAGCCAAGGAACGCATGCAGGAGCTCTCGGACGAGTTCGCAGACGTTCCGGACACCGAGGACACGGCATGGATGGAAGAGATGCAAATGGACGAGAAGCGCCGCCACTTCCTGTCCTCACCGTATAACTTCGGACTCATAGTCCGCAACGACCCGAACCTGCGCGACAAGGTAAGGCGCGACGCCTTCAGAGGACGCGACTGCGTCTGCTCAGATCTTCCATGGAGGCCGGCAAGCGAAGCGGATCCGTTCTGGGGAAACAGTGACGACAACGGCTTGATTGATTATATAAGTAAGACCTACCAACTCACTGGCAAGCAGGCCCTTCTGGACGCGGCGGACCTCGCCATGAGCCAGCGCACCTTCCACCCGGTACGCGAGTGGCTCGAGAGCCTGACATGGGACGGCAAGGAACGGCTCGACACCCTGCTGGTCGACTACCTCGGAGCCGAGGACAACGACCTCACCAGGGCGATGACCCGAAAGCACTTCACTGCCGCCGTGGCGCGCGTGATGAGACCGGGCTGCAAGTACGACTACATCCTCACGCTCATAGGCCCCCAGGGAATCGGAAAGTCCACCCTCGTCAAGATCATGGGCGGCGACTGGTTCGACGACAGCCTCACAAGCATAGAAGGCAAGGAAGGCATGGAACAGGTCCGAGGCAAATGGCTCATCGAGTTCGGCGAGCTGACCAACTACAAGAAATCCACCTCCGAGGCATACAAGGCCTTCATCAGCAAGCAGGAGGACTCATATCGCCCAGCGTTCGGCCGCAAGGTCGAGGTCTACCCAAGACAGTGCGTCTTCTTCGCCACGACGAACGAGCCCGCCTTCCTGAAGGGAGACACCGGAAACCGAAGGTTCTGGACCGTAGAGTGCGACAAGGACATCATCTTCAAGGACGTATGGGAAACGCTGCCGGACGAACGCGAACAGATATGGGCCGAGGCCGTCCAGCGCTTCAGGCAGGGCGAAAGGCTCTATCTCCCTCGCGAGCTGGAGAAGGCGGCACGGCAGCGCCAGGAAGAGCACAACGAGGTCGCAGCAGACGAAAGGGCCGGCATCATCGAAGCCTTCATCCGGAAGGAGATCCCGCAGGACTGGAAGGACATGAGCGCCAAGCAGCGCCGCGACTACTTCCAGTACGGAGACCACGGAGAGATCACGTCACTCGTGGAGAAGACCCGAAGGAAGACCATCACCGCCGTCGAGGTGCTCGCGGAATGCTTCGGGCAGCAGATAGACGAACGCACAAGGTACCGGACAAAAGAGATCAATCAGATCCTGCGGAGCTTCGGATGGCTGCGCTCGGTAGGCCTAAAAAGGAACGGGATTTATGGCGTACAAAGAACCTACGAAATCACCGAAAATGACATGTAACAATAATTGTAACAACCGCGCCGAGAGGTGTAACAATGTAACAATATCGCGCGGCATTGTTACAAAAATTGTTACAGAGATAATAAAAAGTAAATCAACAAATTAAGCGCACGAGGTAACAATGTAACAATAAAAAAGGCTTGAAATTATAAAAATATGCAATTAGGCAGCAAAAGTGTCTGCACACGTACCTAAACGCGTATTATAGAGATTCCATAGAAAAAAAATTGTTGCATTGTTACACTGACCGAAATTTTAACAAAACACAGAACACCATGAGTAAGATGAAATAAACAGAACCGTCTGCAGATGCGAAGACTGTGGACACAGGTGGCACCCCAAAGGAATGGATTTCTCATAGACGAAATATGAAACCGAAAGAAAGCGAAAAGACACTCGAGGCCCGACTGGTCCGAGAGATAGAGGCCCGAGGCGGAATGGCCCTGAAATACACGTCCCAGTTCCACCGAGGCATTCCGGACAGAATATGCCTGCTGCCCGGAGGACTCAGCATCTTCGTGGAACTCAAGAGCACCGGCAAGAAACCGACCAAGCTGCAGCAGCACGCCATGGAGCAGCTGGACCGCATGGGACACCCGAACGTGGTCGTCGACAGCACCAAGAAGCTCGAGGAAGTCCTGAAGATCCTAGACGAAGGCATCGCCAAATTTGCCAAAAACTGACAAAATATGACACGATACAAGAACAGCATATTGAAGCAGCTACAAGATCTCACAGTCGACGCGCTGAAAATTGCGATTGAAAACCTCAAACGCGAAAGGAACGAGGCAGTCAAAGAAGCGGAACGACTCAAGGAAGAGAACGCCGCGCTTCGCGCAACGATAGCGACCCTGTGTGGCGCAGAAAAACAAATCGAAAGGAAATAATGCAATACAACCCGCACACATACCAGACCAGACTCAAGGACTTCATCATCGAGAACCGCTACGCCTTCCTGACCGTAGACATGGGACTCGGAAAGACCGTCACCACACTGACAGCAATCCGGGAACTCCTGGAAGACTACCTCGAAGCCGAGCGCGTCCTGGTGATAGCCCCGAAGTCCGTCGCGGAGAATACATGGACGTCCGAGTGTGCCAAGTGGGACCACCTGGCGCACCTGCGCGTCTCGGTCGTGATGGGAGACGAAAGACATCGCATCAAGGCACTTACCACACCTGCGGACATCTACGTCATCAACCGCGACAACGTACAATGGCTGGTCAACAGCCAGATGGGCTGGCCTTTCGATACCGTGATCATCGACGAATCCTCCAGTTTCAAGAATCCCCAGGCCCGACGCTTCAAGGCGCTGCGCAAGGTACGGCCGCACATCCGACGCATGATCCTGCTGACTGGAACGCCAAGCCCCAACGGACACATGGACCTCTGGGCGCAGCTATGGCTCCTGGACATGGGGCAGAGACTCGGACGGACCCTGACAAGCTACCGGACAAAGTACTTCAAGCCCGGACGCTCCAACGGGCACGTCGTATATGACTGGATCCTGAGACCCGGAGCCGGCGACGAGATAAGCGAGAAGATCCAGGACATCACCGTCAGCATGAAGGCGGAAGACTGGCTCGAGGTTCCCGATCTGATAGAGACCAACATCAGGATCGCACTCTCCCCTTCCGAGTCCAGGGCGTACAAGGAATTCGAACGGGACCAGTTGCTGACACTCGAAGGGAAGGACATCGAAGCCGTCACAGCCGCCGCGCTGGCAAACAAGCTCCTGCAGTTCACGGGCGGCGCGATGTACGACACGGAGCATGGCTGGCACGTAATGAACGATGCGAAGCTCCGGGCGCTCGAAGACATCATCGAGACCGCGAACGAAGAGCCGGTCCTGGTATTCTACCAGTTCAAGCACGAACTCTCGCGATTATTGGAGCGTTTCAAGGCGTTACAGCCCGTAACGTTCTCCGGAGAGCCTGAGACACTACGCGAGTGGAACGAGGGCAAAATCCGCCTCCTTTTGTGCCAGCCGGCCTCGGTTCAGTACGGGCTTAACATGCAGAATGGCGGACATATTCTCGTTTGGTACACTCCGACGTGGAATCTGGAACAATACCAGCAGGCGAACGCACGCCTTCACAGGCAGGGCCAGGAACGCCCCGTCCTCTGCTACCGACTGATCTGCGAGGGCACCATCGACAACCGCGTAATCGACGCAATATCAGCGAAAGACACCGCCCAGGAGTCCCTGCTGGCAATAATACGCCGGATGCATGCAGAAAACTCAAATAAAACGTGGCGCCATTAGCGCCATTTTATTATATTCGCGGCACGAGGATTGCACAGCCAACCCGTGACGTCCGTAACCCGTAAAAAATTGAGAGCCAAGATGAACGATGAATTCTTCAACGCCGGCGGAGATGCCGCCGAAGACTACGCGAGACTGCTCGGGCACCGCGTAATAATTTATTACCAGGATCAGCGCGGCACGGACCGCAAGCTGGTCGGCAAGATTGTCGAGATAGACGGCGACCGCCTGTGGCTCGAGAACACTCACAAGCGCACGGGCGAACTTTGGCGCGGAGCGATCAACTGCGCTCATTGCAAGATAGGCATCATCAGCACGATCCAGGGCTGGGGCGGCAGGGAGGACGTCATGGCATGAGACACGATGAATTAGTGCATTATGAGGGTCAGGCGATTCAGACTCCTACCGTTTGGGTCAGCATTGACAAAGTGCGCCCTAATACCGGCCAGATTCAGGGGCTTCCTGCAAATCCTAGACAGTGGACTGATCACGAGCTCAAGCAACTGGCTAAGTCATTGAAGGAGACTCCTGAGCTCTTTGAATTGCGCCCTCTCATCTGCTACCAGTGTGACGAGGTCTTCGTAGTTCTCGGCGGTAACTTCCGCCTCGCTGGCGCTAAGTACAACAAGATGAGATTCGTCCCCGTGGTGACGGTGCCTTCGGATACTCCTGTGGAGAAGCTCAAGGAGATCGTCCTGAAGGACAACAGCTCGTTCGGTTCCTGGGATCTCAGCCTGCTCCGTAAGGACTGGAGCGAGTTTGACTTCGGCGACTGGGGCATCAACGTGACATGGGACACCGCAGGGCCGGCGCCCGACGCGTCCGTGAGCGAGACGCCGCAGGAGGAAATCGAACGCATGCAGAGAGAATTCAAGGAACGCATGGCGCGCGGCGAGATCTCGGAAGAGGACGAAGAGTACCAGGAATTCCTCGAAAAGTTCAAGCTCAAGAAGACCACGGATGACTGCTATACTCCCGCGCCCGTGTATGACGCCGTGGCGCGCTATGTGGAGCAGCAGTACGGGCTGGACCGTGCGAACTTTGTGCGCCCCTTCTATCCAGGCGGCGACTATCGAAACGAGAGCTATCCCGAGGGCTGCGTAGTGGTGGACAATCCGCCGTTCAGCATCCTGGCGGAGATCCTGCGCTTCTACGACAGCAAGGGCATCAAGTTCTTCCTGTTTGCTCCGACGCTCACGCTGTTCTCTTCTTCTTCTTCTGCCAGGACATGCACGGCGCTGCCTTGCACTCTCACTGTTATCTATGAGAACGGCGCCAGCGTCAACACTTCGTTCCTGACGAACCTCGAACCGCGCAGCATCCGATTCCGTTCGGCTCCGAAGCTGCAGGCGATGGTCCAGGAAGGCATCGACGAATTCACGAAGACCCTCAAGAAACAGCTTCCGAAGTACTCATACCCGCCATATATCATCACGAGTTCATGGGTGGGCATCCTGTCCCGTCTGGGCATTGAGTTCTGCGTGCCCGTGGCAGAGTCGGAAGGCATCAGTGTCCTCGATTCTCAGAAGGCCGCGGGCAAGGCCATATATGGCAAGGGCTACATCGTGAGCGATAGAGTGAAAGCGGAACGGGAGAAAGCGGAACGGGAGAAAGCGGAACGGGAGAAAGCGGAACGGGAGAAAGCGGAACGGGAGAAAGCGGAACGGGAGAAAGCGGAACGCTGGGAACTCTCGGAACGCGAATTACAGATAATTGAACGACTTAACAAGCAACACCATGAGAACGAGTAAAGTTGCAAGGAAATACAGGACAGCCAAGGACCGCGAGGCGGCCATGGCAGAATTCCTGGTAGCATACGAGAAGAGCCTCGGAGTGCTCAAGACCGCGTGCGAAGCCACCAACATGTGCCGCAAGACCATCTGGGAGTGGCGCAAGAAATACCCGGAGTTCGACAACGCCTGCCATGAGTGCGAAGAGGTCGCCATCGACTTCGTGGAGTCTCGCATGTTCAAAAAGATAGAGCGAGGTGACAAGGGATCCGAGTCCCTCATGATCTTCTACTTGAAGACCAAAGCCAAGCACCGAGGCTATATCGAACGACAGGAGGTCGACATGAGCGCAGAGGTCAAGGGCGTAACGGTAAACGTGACGAACCCGGAGACTGCGCAAGTGCTCCAGGACATCATGGACAAGGATAAACAATAGAACAGCTCCCCAGGCGGCCGACGCGCTCCGAGCATGCCGCAGGGATTCCAGGGACGCCTGGAAGAGGCCACTCGGACGGGCCGCATACTTGGGGAGATCAAATAACAGGGCATGGAGACGACACGAGTATTCGACGAAATCGCGAAGGCCTACAGGGACGGACTCAGAGGCGTGGACAGCCGCGGAGGTACGAGAAGCACAAAGACGTACAGCGCGCTGCAGTTCCTCGTGTTCCTCGCCGTAGGCCTTGCGCGTAAGCTCGTAATCTCGGTGGTTTCAGAGACCCTGCCGCACTTGAAGAAGGGTGCCATCCGAGACTTCGAAGAGATACTCCAGAAAGAGAAGATCATCGCGGGCACCCTGCTGGACGATCCGAGGTGGAACGCTACGGACCGCGTCTTCCGCTTCCCGTCCGGTACCATCATCGAGTTCTTCTCAGCGGATAGCCCTGGCAAGGTACACGGACCGTCCCGAGATATTCTGTTCATCAACGAAGGCCAGAACATCCGCTGGGAAACAGCTCGCCAGCTCATGATCAGAACGCGCGAGTTCATCATCGTGGACTATAACCCGACGCATGAGTTCTGGGTACACACCGAGCTCGCGACGGATCCGCGCTTCCGCACCATCGTCAGCACCTACAAGGACAACCGCTTCCTCACGCCCGCACAGGTAGAGGACATCGAGCGTGGAAAGAAAAACGCCAACTGGTGGCGCGTCTACGGCCTCGGCGAGACAGGACAGCTCGAAGGCGTAATCTACCAGTTCGAACAGATAGACGCCCTGCCGGACAACGCGGGCCTCGTACGCATCGGCGGCCTCGACTACGGCTTTACTAATTCCAAAGCGGCGGGCGTTTACATATTGGCCGATAAACGAAAACGGATCCTTTATCTGGACGAGATGTTCTATGGCCTGGGTATGCTAAACAGGGACATCGCGACAGCGCTCGCTGCCTACGGATTCCCGAAGAAAGGCCCGAGGCTATACGCGGATTGCGCAGAGCCTAAGTCTAACGCTGAACTCAAACTCTACGGATACAACATCTGGGCGTCCGACAAGAGCAAGGAAATCGTCGACCAGATCGCATGGCTGTCCCAATGGGACATCTGCGTGACCAAGCGCTCGGTGAACATGATACACGAGTTCAGGAATTACCTCTGGGACACAGACAAGGACGGCAACAAGCTGAATCAGCCTATCAAGGAATTCGACCACTGCATGGACGCCTTCCGTTACGCAGCATACGGCCAGCTCGCGGACTTCAGACCGCCAAAGAACACGACAGTCAGAACAGGAAAACTGAAAAGATAACATGCAAAAGAGATTCAAGATGAAAACCGTGGCCGATGTGCTGCGCTGGGAGCCCTTCCTTGAGGCTGACCGGATAGACGCGCTGAAGGAAATCGCGCCACCCGCCCGTGTCGGGGGCAAAGAAGCCCCACAAGACCTTAACGACCTCACGCTGGGGCAACTTATCCAGCTGGAGTCAATCGGGGCGGAAAAGGGCGTATTTGCCGCGATTGCCGTCGTGCTCCTGGGCAAGAGCGAAGACTGGGCCGCGAAGGCGCCCGCGATGGAGATGCTCGGATTGCGTAACATGGTAGTCAAGGAACAGGACCGGATCGCCGGACTCTTCCGTTCCCTGGCGCGCGATCCCGAGCCGGCGGAGATAATGGCGGGCATCGAAGGGCTCAACTTCGGCATGTTCGGCCTCGCGGACTGGTACGCCAGGCGCATGGGCATCAGCGACCACGACGACGCCTTCGACACGCCGTGGCTCCGCATCTGGCAGTGCCGCAAGAACGACATCGAAGAGGCGGAGTACCAGAAGCGCCTCCAGAACATAAGGACCAACATGGCGAAAGCCAAAAAGTAACGACAGCATGAACACCGACAGAGAAATCAAGCGAATCGCCCAGGAGATAACGCCGCATTACTGCTACGGCACTCCGTACTTCCTGAACACACAGACCGACAGGATGCGCAGGGACAAGAAGATGCCGGCCTGCCTTCACATTCAGACGGCGGAGGGCTCCGAGGTGACCTCGGCGTCGCCATACTGGCAGACGGAGCTGCGGACGCGCCGCGTCCAGGTAGGATTCGCGGACACCGTGAAGTTCGACCAGGATCCCGAGAAGAGCATCGAGACCGTAGAGCGTCTGCTGGACATGGGCCGCGAGCTGATAAAGCGCATGAACGCAACGAACAAATGGGCGCAGATCGATTCCTTCTCGTACCAGGTATTATACAACACGCAGGACGGAAACCTTATCTGGGTGCTCCTGGACTTCAACGCTACCGAAATGCCACAGACATGCTGAGCGAAGAGATAAGACAGATCCTCCTGGAAGAGCTTGAGGACCTGAAGCGGCGCATCACGGAGAACATGGGACGCGCGGATCAGATTGTCAGCGGCAAGACCAGAGATTCCATGCAAGCCAGCGTCCAGGGGAACGCCGGAGTCCTGACAGGACGTCAGGCCTTCGCCACCTTGGAAACCGGAAGCCGCCCATGGAGCCGCAAGCCGAAGCGCACGCCCAAATGGTTTGCAGATCTCATCGGAGAATGGATAGACCAGCGCGGGCTCGACCTTAACCAGTGGGCCGTCGCCCACACGATAATCCACAAGGGCTCGAAGCTCTACCGATCCGGAGGCCGCGCAGATATCTACTCTCCGGAATTACAGAAGTCCGTCGACCGCATCGGGGACCGGATCCTGGACCAGTACGCGGTGCTGGTTACTAACCGATTAACCATGAACGAACCAACCAAGATAGAAGTATGAGATACATCGACACAACGATAGACGCCGCGCCAAGTCTTCTGCAGCTGCGCGTGGGATTCCCGGAATCCGTCGTCTTCATGTACTCGCGCCAGCCTCTGACAGTGGAAAGCCTGGGGCCAAGCGCCGGCAACCTTCCCGTCAGTCTGACCGTCACCCATGTGGCCAGCGGCAGACACCATACCGAGACCCGCTGGTTCTACCGTGAACGCGTCGAGTTCGACCTCAGCCGCATCATGCAGCTGCTGGCCCCTGACGTTGACAGCATCCTCAGCCGCGTGGACTACAACGAAGGCAAGACCCTCGCGGAAGTCTTCACGTGGCGCCTTGGCTACACGGACACGGACGGGGCGCTGTACAACATCAGATACTACCCGCAGACCGATACGATCACAGCCATGTACGGGGCTCTCGACCAGACGGAGATCTACGGAGAGCACACCCAGCGACGCCTATGGGTCAACTTCCCGCAGACCATCGCGCTGTGGCGCAACCGCTACAACGAGATAGCCTTTGTGACTGAAGACGCCTATCACATGCCTGACATCGCCCCTGGACAGGACGTGACCATCGGCGATGTATACCCGAATATCACCCTACCCCCAGCCGTAATGGAGTGCGACATCATCGGCACCCTCGAGGCTGAAGGAGACACCGAGCTGCTGGCGAAACTCCGCAAAGGCATGGCCCTGCGCGACCTCGGTCTTACATGGCGCGCCCGAGTCGAGAACGGCAGCGCCACAGAGCAGGCCTATCGCCTCGTTACGCTTATACCGGACTGCTCTACGCGCGGCACGTATCTGCGCTGGCTGAACCGACGCGGAGAAGTCAGCTACTGGCTCTTCGTACGTTCGCAGCTGCGTACCACGACGACCGTGCGGGAATCCTTCGTCCGCTACTATCCAGGTGACCCTGCAGCTCCGGAGAGCGACTCGATCTATACTAACAGCAGGAAGGCAGACTACCGAGAGGCACGAGAGATGGTGCTCGGAGCCGTAGGACTGAGCCGCGACGAGTATGAGGACCTGTGCGACCTCGCGACTTCTCCTGTCGTGGAGCGCTTGGTACCGGAGATCCCCGAGGAAGATACAGAGCTTAATGTAGCATACGACGGCGGCGACTCGACCACTACCGCCAGCACGGCCATCGAAGCGGCAGACGGAGCAGAGACTCAGGTGGAAGGCGGCGACGCCACCACGAACGTGCGCGGCAGCGGACCGTACAGGTGGCAGCGCGTGACAGTGGCAGCTGGCACGTTCACCCGTAATATCAGGAGGGACACACCGAACAGGCAGGACCTCGAGTTTGTCATTGAGCTGCCGGAGCGTAACACCGTCAAGCTATGAGACGCGAACTGATCATCGACGGCCAGCATGTTGACCTGACCGACAAGACCGACATCACCCTCGAGTACGTCAACAACCTGTTCGGAGACATCGGCAAGATAGAGCTCGCGAGGTCCTATACTCTGAAGCTGCCGAGGACCCTGCATAATGCCAGGATCCTCGACGCACCGGAGATCCCGGCGCGCGAGTCTTCAAAGACACGCCGATTCCTTACTGCTCACTTCATCCAGAACGGCATCGACCTCCTCGGTCCCGCGCGTGCCTACATCCTCCGCACAACGTCAGAAGAATATGAAATCGCCCTGGTACGTGAAGCGCTCGAAGCCCTGCGAAGCCTGAGCGAGTCGAAGGCCACGCTGAACGATCTGCCTGATTTGCCGACCATGAGCAGGGTGCCTGTTGATTACAGCCCAGTGCCCGATGCGGATGTTTTCTTCGCTCGTTACAACTCGGGCCTCGGAGGCAGGAGCTATCCGCAGGTCAACGCCACAACGCACCCCTGCGTCCGCCTTTCCTTCCTGCTGGACGCAGTTCTGAGAGGGGCGGGTATTCCGTACGCGGTGTCGGACCGCGTGGCTTACTGGCTCCGAGAGACCGTTCTGCTTGCGGCACCGTCTCATAAGCCTAACAGGGCCATGGCACTGGAATCGGGGTCTTCGTTTGCCGTAACATATACGGGCACCGATTCAAGTATATTGTTCGGTTCAGGAAAAGTTGACGGCTGGGACCCCCTTAATATGAGTCCGGATGGCTACGGTTTCGATATAGAAGACGAGTCGCAGCAGCTGATACATATCAACATCGAGGTGCCTGAAGAATATCGGTCGATATTCCAGGACGTCCAGCTTCGAATCATCGGAGGGGGCGAGGGAGGATATGCTACCCTTGCCGAGATCAGGCTATCCGATAACGCCTATATTTTCGAGGGGGCCGTAGAGGTATCAGGCTTTCTTTGGTATAATCTAGAATTTTATCAGTCTGGGTTGCCTTACACTGGCCTCCCCTATGTAGAGTTCCTTGCTCATGACCCCGATAAGCCTCAGCTACAGATAGGCCGAGTGCGCGAAGAGTTAGACATCGCTCTCGACGGCGGGCGCTTCCCTATCGAGGGAAACCTTCCAGACATAGCGCAGTGGGACTTCGTGAAGGCTTGCATGGCACTGTTTGGACTCGTGCCGGTCATCAGAGACGGCGGGCTCTCTCTCGTCGAGTCCCGCGAGATATTGGACACGACAGACGCCTACGACTGGACATGTAAGGCGGAACTTCCGGAGGATGCCGAAGTGTCATACAGCATGGACGGATGGTCCCGCCACAACCGCATAGCGTTCGAAGAGAACACCGAACTCGAGGCCGATCCGGCGGCGGATATCCAAGTCGACGATGAGACACTGAAGGATGACCGCGAGTGGTATCAGCTCCCGTTTGCAGCATCTAACGAGGGCAACGCCCTGCACTATCAGATTGAGGCCGACGGAAAGATCACTGATATCGACATGAATCCGAGGATCTTCCGAGTGACGACAGAGACAGCAGAAGACGGAACCTACGAAGCCGCCCTGTACTATCCGGATGAGCTGCGCGGCGAGGGCCTTCGTGACACTTTCTACAAGGAACTGCAGGAGACTATCCGCAAGCCCGTGCGCCTCACTTGCCTGGTACGACTGAACGAGCTGGACCTGGCGGACATGGACCTGACGCGTGCCGTGTACCTGGGACAGACCGGGCGATACTACGCAATACTCAAGATTCAGACGTCCGACACGGACCTCTGCAAAGTGGAACTCATACAAATCGCATAACCTATGGCCGAAACAACGACAAAAATACTCGAGGTAGTCGTGGACAACAACAAAGCCGTCAGCGCTATCTCAGAATACAATCGCTTGATTGATGAGCAGAAGGCGAAGCAAACCGAACTAGCAAAGGCCTACGCAGACGGCAAGATCTCTCAAAGTGACTACTACAAAGCGATGGCGCAAAGTAAAGAAGTCACGAAGACATACAGCCGTCAAGTTCAGGAGCTCAGCAAGGAAATCCAGAATAACATCAAGATGGACACCGAGCAAGCCGGATCACTTCGCGCCCTCCGTGCCGAATTGAGCAACGTGACGAAACAGTACGACATGTTGTCGGAAGCCGACCGGCAGGCCGCGGACGGTTTGAAGCTCAAACAGCAGATCGAAGTGATCACAGCCCAGCTCAAGAACAGCGAGCAGGAGACTGGGCGGTTTTACCGCAACGTCGGAAACTACGCTAACGGATTCGTCGAGGCCTTCACGCGCATGGGCGGATCCATGGGCAAGATGCAAGGCCCGATGAACCTCGTAAAAAACGGGTTCAACGCAATATCGGCCACCCCGCTGATTGCCATTCTAGGCGCCCTAGTGACCATAATTCAGAAAGTGATCCAGAACCTCAAGAGTTCCGAGGCGACTATGAACGCAGTGACAACCGCGCTCGCACCTTTGAACGCCGGAGGGCGACTGCTCACGAAGGTAATGCAGGCGCTTGGAAACGGAATCGCGAAGGTAGTAACGAAGCTGACGTCATGGGCTGATAAGCTCGGACTGATAAACGAAGCCATGAAGGTCGAGCAACAGCTGACGAAGGACGCGATCGCCCTGCAGCTACGCGAACGCGAGGTGATAAGACAGAACGCAGACAGCCAGCTCAAGGTCTCACAGCTACGCGCCCAGGCCGCTGACAAACTGAATTACAGCGCGAAGCAGCGCGTCGAATTCCTGGAGCAGGCGCTGGCCGAAGAAGAAGCAATCGCAAGACGCGAAATGGAACTGGCAAAGGAGCGCTACAGAATACAGGAAGAGCAATCGAAGCTGGCCGAGAACAGCAAGGAAGAGAATGACCAGCTCGCACAGTCATACGCGGCGATGCGAGACGCGGAGCGCTCATACTACGATAAGTCCCGAGAACTGACCGCACAGCTTGTGGAAGCGAAGAAGCAAATCGCAGCCGAGGCCAAGGCCGCCGGAGACGCCAGCCTCAAAGCAACAGAGAATGAAATGAAGGCGCTGGCGAAGGCACAAGGTGCGACAGACGAGCAGATCCAGAAGCAGCTCGACATCAAGAAACGCGAAATCGAAGCGCGCCTTCGACTTGTCGAGGAAGGATCACTGGCCGAATTCCAGCTAAAACAGCAACAACTGCAGGTCGAATATGACATCGACATGCAGCGCCTCGCGAACGAAGAGGGCGCAGACGAGCTCATCAAGCTACGCCGCCAGCAGTTCACACAAGACATGACGGAGCTGGAGCGCACATGGGAGGAAGAGGCACAAGCCGTCGCAGACGAGCTGCTCCAGGCTAACCTCGACGCGATATTCGCGGAGCAAGAGGCTCGACGCGTAGCCTTCGAGGAACAGATAGCGCAGGAGAAGGCGAAGCAGGAAATGGCGGAAGAGACTGCGCTGGCATTTGCCAATGTAGCAGGAAGCATCGCCGGCATGCTGCAGACATTTGGCGAAGAAAATAAGGAGCTGACTCGTCTGTCAAAGGTAATCGCTCTCGCACAGATCGCAATCGAGACCGGAGTGGCCACCGCGAAGGGAATCAGCTCAGCGATGTCCGTCCCATTCCCAGCGAACCTCGCGGCCATAGCAACAACCATAGCGACCATTATCTCCGGAATGACCTCGGCTATCTCGACAGTTAAGGGCGCCAAGTTCGCAACGGGCGGACTGGTAAGCGGACCAGGCACCGCAACCAGCGACAGCATCCCGGCAATGCTCAGCAATGGCGAAAGCGTGATGAACGCAAAGAGCACGGCGATGTTCGGGCCTTTGCTTTCAAGCCTGAACCAGGCAGGCGGAGGCATCGCCTTCAACCCGGCGGCAGGCGGGCAGCGCGAAGGTTACGAATTCCTCGCAAGCGCGGTGGCTGCTGGCATGAAGTCTGTAAAGCTCTCCGTAGCGGTGGACGAGGTCAGCCGAGTGCAGGGCCGAGTCGACGACATCAAGGACATCAGCACAATCGGATAAGCCCATGAAAAGATACGAACTCATAGAAAAACACGAACGCGTGCTGCAGGAGTGCGCCATGGCGGGAATCGCGGTCCAGGACTGGAAGAACGCCGAGATTTACCGATTCGTGCAGAAGCTGAAGGGCGACGGCAACAAGATGGACTACTGCGTCCATCAAGCCATGATCCGCTACGTCATATCGGAGGCGACGGTCTGGCGGATACTTCGAAGCATGGAGAAAACTATCTAAATAGCTAACTATCACAACTTGATAGTTGAAAAATCAAACAAAGTGGCGCCCAGTGCGCCACTTTTTGCGTTATTTGCAAAAAAAACAAATCAACGCGAGACATGATCCTGAAAGTTTATAGCACGATAATGCCCGAAGAAGACCGCATGTATATGCAGTGGATGGGCCTCGACGGCGTATCATTCAACAGCATTGACGAGTTCATCGCCTCTATTCCGGAGGACGACGACACAATCGACATGCGCATCAACTCACCAGGCGGCTGCGTTCCGGAAGGCTGGGCGATCATAGACAAGCTCCGCGCGACCGGAAAGAAGATCATCGCCACAATCGAAGGCGACGCCGCGTCCATGGCGGCAATCATACTGCTCGCAGCATCGGAGCGCAAGGCTTACAAGCACGCACGCCTTCTCATTCATGACGCATATTTCCCAGAATACACCCTGGCGGGCGCATACCACAAGGAAGACCTGGAGAAGCTCGCAGCGTCACTTGACGAAGACAACCAGCGCGCCCTGGACTTCATGGTAGAGAGGACCGGCGCAGACCGAGAAACCCTCGAAGCGCTCATGAAAGAGGACAAATTCATCGACATGGAGCAGGCGAAGGAACTCGGCTTCATCCATGAGATCCTGGAACCGGCAAGCGCAAGCGTCAAGCCGAAGGCCTGGAAGCGTAAAGAAACCAATTCATCGACAGATATGGAAAACAAAAAGACACTCGCCTCAGCATTCAAGGCATTCGCTGAGGCTCTCGGCCTTTCAGTGAAGATGGAGGCTGACCCGGCCCCGGTAGGCTACGTGCTGGCCGCACAGGACGGCACGGAGATTACAATCGACAAGCCGGAAGGCGAGGACCCTGCAGTGGGCGACGCCGCATCACCAGACGGAGAATTCCTCATGCCGGACGGTACCACCATCGTAGTGGCTGACGGAGTAATCACAGAGATCCGTGACGCAGAGCAGGAGACTGATCCAGAAGACGAAGCGCACAAGGCGGAAATCGAGGCGAAGGACGCCGAGATCGCATCGCTTCAGGCGCGCATCCAGGAGCTCGAGGCGAACCAGATGACCGACGACCAGAAGGACATCGTGGCGAAGGTCACCAAGGCCGGCGGAAAGGCATGGCTTGACAAGACCCTCCAGTCGAACTACAAGCCGCAGCAGCGCCAGCGCAATCAGCAGACAGTGGAGCCCAAGGCTTCACAGATCAAATCAGACCTCGACGCGATCAAGGAGCGCAGGAAAAGCCGCGCAAAGAAATCGGAATAATAACCCCTTAACACACTGACATATATGGCAGGAATCGACTTCACATCACTGACCCCGAAGAAAGGGGCTGTGCAGGACCTCGCGGAGCTCATCTTTTTGGAGCTCATCGAGGACGACAAGCTCGGACAGCTTGTCACATTTATGCCACGCCAAGAAAACGGCAAGAAGCTGGGCTTCGTAGGCAAGGCCGGCCTCCTCGGTAAGAAGGCCAAGGGCTGCGACCCTGAATATGCAAAGAACCTCGTCCAGGCATCGGAGAAGACCTGGGACCTCCAGGAGTGGGAGATCGCAGAGGAAATCTGCTACAAGGAGCTTGAGAATACAATCGCCGAGCACTTCGCAGCTAACGGCTCAGACATGGCCGACCTCACTTCAAGCGATTACATGGAGCAGGTTGTGCGCCCGATCCTCGAGCAGGCAATCCGCGACCTCATGGTGCGCTTCATCTTCTTCGGAGACAAGGACGCAGAAGGAACACTCAAGGACGGAGTGGATCCTGAATACTTCGACCTCATCGACGGAATCTTCAAGCAGCTCTTCGAGGGCGTGACAGCCGGCAAGACTACAAGAGTGACCATCGACGCGAACACCAAGACAACCGTCGCCGCCCAGTATGAGGCGATGCGCCAGCCAGGCGCTGCGACAGGTGTCCTGAACAACCTGATCATCAACACACCGATGAAGCTCCGCAGAATGGCGGACCGCGTGTTCATCGTAACGCAGGCGTTTGCGGACATGCTGAACCTCGACATCCAGGAGAACAACAAGGGAAGCGAACTTCAGTGGGAGTCTCTCTTTGCAGGCATCCAGAAGAGCAGCTACCAGGGCATCACACTCGTAGCAGTTCCGCAGTTCGACGAGATCATCCAGGAGTACCTCCTGAACACTACAAACGCGAACGCGTACGACAAGCCGTTCCGTGTAATCTACGGTGCGAAGGGCAACTTCCGCGCGGGTTCAAAGTCTACCGAGCAGGTCGCAGACCTCAAGGTTACATTCGACGACGTAACCCGCAAGAACTACCTCTATGCAGCGGACACACTCGGCGCCCTCGTACTTGCTGAGGAATACGCAGCGGTGGCTTATTAATCTCGTAAGAAAAGGAGGACGACATGAGCATTTGCAACGGAATAATCAAGCAGGGCATCCCGAAGGGGGACTGCGCGAACCTGCCTGCGAAGGGCTACGAACGCCTCGCCATCCTCATCAACCGTGAGGACATAGACTTCAACAACGTGACAATCTCCGAGGAACGTGCAAACGTAATCACATCGCTCGGACTGCTCGCGGGAAAGGTGGGCTACGAGATCCATCAGATGGGCGGCACGCCGTTCACTGGCACCAACGCAGCTCTCGAGGATAACGCTTATTACAGGAGCGTGACGAAGAACCTGGTCATCGCAGTCATCAACAACGACCGCGACGTATACGGCCAGTTCGTGGATCCGCTTTTAAACGGCGAGTTCGTGGCGATTGTTGAGCGCAAGGACAAAGGCAAGGACCATGCATCAGCCTTCGAAGTGCTGGGCTACCACAATGGCCTCACCCTGACAGCGCTGGACGAGAACGCATACGGTGATTACTATGGCGGTGGACTCTACACTCTCACAGAGACAGCCGCACCGGTATCCCGCATGTATCTCGGCGAAACCTACGAAGCAGGCAAGGCGCTTTTCGACTCAATCCTTGAGGCGGAGGCGTAATATCTAACAGATTGCATCATGGATTACCAGGAGGCAATGACACAACTGACCCGTCTCCGCTCGCTGCTTGTAGCGGGTGGGGACGATTCAGTATTCAGCAGTGAAGACCGCCAGATCATAGAGGCCATCCACTGGGAAGAGACCGGCCGGAAGGTTCGGGAATGTGGATGCAAGGACAGATATGTCGACGCGGTCATTGAACTATACAGAAAACTCAAACGAACACAGACAATGACAAGAGACCAGAAATACATTCTCCGCCCGGGTGTCATTATATGGATCGGCACCGAGGCGTACTCGCGCCACAACCTGACAGACAAGGTCGCGAAGGCCTACCTGAAGGCGAATCCGGACGCGAGAAAGAAATTCGAGCGCGTGCCAGAAGAGCACGTGAGCCCTGCAGTGGCTAAACTTGTAAGCGAAAACCCAGACACGACGGAGGCATAACCCATGAAGCTGACAAACCTGCCAAAGGCGGAGCCCGCACTTGACCCGAAGTTCCTCAAGAACCTCGGCATCAAGTCGTACGACGCTGACAACCTGTACCCGCAGAACGTGCGGAACATAGTGCTCAACTCGAAGACCGGCAACGGATGCCTCGAGAGATACACAGACTACATCGAAGGCCGCGGAATCGCATCCCAGCCTTTGGCCGGCTTTGTGGTAAACCTCGACGGCGAGACCCTCGCAGACCTGCACGCACAAGTGTCGAGCGACCTCGCCATGCATGACGGATTCGCAATCCATGTAAATTATGACATCGACGCGCACATCACCAGCCTGCACCAGGTACCGTTTGAAAACGTCCGAATCGCAGAGCCGGACGAGGAAGGAAACGTGCGCAAAGTAGCTCTGCACCCTGACTGGACCGGACAGCTAACCAGGAACGGAAAGCCGGTCAAGATCACGAAAGACACCGTCGACTATCTCGACGTATTCAACCCGGATCCCAAGGTCGTCCTGGCGCAGATGCAGGAAGCAGGCGGCCCGCAGTTCTACAAGGGCCAGGTTTACTACTATTCAAGCCTAGGCTTTTTGCTCTATCCTTACTCGAAATTCCACGCCGTACTCGCGGACATGAGCACTGACGAAGGACTCAGTAACATCATGAACCGCAACGTCCGAAACAACTTCCTTCCGGCGGGTGCATTTGTACGCCTTAAGAGCCAAGGCGCTCCGTATTCAGGAGACGATGCAGACCTCGAGCCGCAGGTGGACGACAGCGAATACGCGGAGGACCTCGCGGCACTCCAAGGCGATACAGAAGCGCTCAAGTTCCTCGACATAACCGTAGAGAGCAAGGACGAGATGCCCGAGTTCATCAACATGCAGGGCAACAATTACGACAAGGACTTCACAGCGACGGCAGCGGAAGTCAAGGACAGCATCTACGCGGCCTTCGGACAGGAGGGCTGGCTCGCGATACGAAACGGCAAGGTCGGCTTCAGCGGTACCCTTGTCGCAGACGTCGAAAGGGACTACGCGAAACGGCAGATCAAGACCCAGCGCGCGCTGACCAGATGCTACAAGACCCTTCTCCAGGTATGGACGACGGCGCAGCCTCTGCCGGCGATGCCGGACGACGCCAACCTCGCGATCCTGCCGCTCGTAGACCTCACAACACCGACACAAGCATGAGAAACCTGATTACATACGAAGAGATCACCCGACTGGCCCGCCCATGCACGACGGACCAGGAGATGGCGGAAGCCATGATCGCGGAAGCACAGCGCGTAGAGATCAAGCCGCGCCTCGGCGATGCGCTATATTTGAAGCTCATGGAAGAAACGCCCGAGGACCGCTTCAAGGTCCTACTGGAAGGCGGCGTCTGGGAGGACAGATGCGGCAGGAACCTGCTGACGGGAATCAAGACCGCGCTCGCCTACTACGCGCTGGCGCGGATCACAAGAGACGGAAACATCCAGGCCACAACATACGGCTCCGTGGTCAAAGACGACCAATACAGCGCGGACGCCGAACGGACCGAAAGACAGAGACAGTACAGAGAGCTTTTCAGTCAAGCGGACAGCTACATGGCGGAAGCCCTCGCGTACCTCACGAAGAACTGCGACACATTCCCTGAATATAAGTCCCAGGGCAAGATGCGAAGCAACAGAACGACAATCAAGATCATAGGCAAATAGACATGGCACTCAAGATCATCAGGGCGCAGATGAAACAGCGCCGCGACACCGCCGCCAACTGGGCGGCTAACAATCCGGTTCTTCTGGAAGGAGAGCTGGGCTTCGTACTGGATCATCCGAACAGCTACAAGGTAGGCGACGGCTCAACTCCATGGAACAGCCTCCCACTTCGAGGCTTTGACGGTAACATCGTACAGGAGCTGGGCGACAGCGCCACTTCTGTAATAAGTCAGGCAGGGATCAGCGGACTCATCGGGGAACAGAACGCACAACTCGCCCAATTATCTCAAGAGTGGCAGGGTCTGCAAGAGCAGATACAGGATGCAGTCCTCAAGGTAGAGGTCGCACCACATATTGAGGTGGTTTCTGTGAGTGGCGGTGCTGCAATTCTGCAAACGGACAAGCTCTATGACTTCGGAGAGGTTGCGACATTGGCGGTAGGTTTTGAGCCACCATTGGAGGGCAAGGCAGCCAACTACGCATTTCAGTTCAAGTGTCCGGCAGATGCTCCGACATCAGTAACCATGCCGGGTTCGGTGGTGTTCCCAGTTGAGTCATCCTCTATGTTTATTGTGAAAGCCGGAAGAACCTATCAAGTGACAATCTTAAATAATCTTGCGGTTGCAACATCTTGGGAGGTGTAGAGATATGAGTGGATTAGGTCTAATATTTCTCCGTAGAGGAAACTTTGCGCATCCTACGGAAAGTGGTTTGTCTGCTGCAGACTACATTCAAGATGGACTTCTCATGATGTTGGATGGAATAGAAGATGGAGGGGAAGATGGCAAATGGATGGATTTGGTCGGTGGCAATCACTTTGAAAATGTGAACGCAACGAAGATATCTAATGGGTATTCTTTTGACGGTACTCAATATCTTCAATGCGTGGGAGGTACTGTATATCAATGGGGTTCGGCTGATGAAAGAGGAAGGACTTTTGAGATAGTCATAGAGTTCTATGGCAATAATGCTACGGAGGTCGCATTCATGATGCCGACAGGCATATCTTTCGGCAGAACAACTAAATCATTGCTTATCAACTCAGGTATAAATCAGCCAACATTTCCAGACCCATTTGCTCCTTTTGGCAAAGGAGTTATGACCTTTTCAAGAAATAACGTAGAAGGAGCATACATCAATGGAGAGAAAGTTCTTTCAGACGGCTCAACAAATTTCGATGGAACTGGCTTAATCTTGTATATAGGTCGGAGACCAAGTGGCTCATACTTTAAAGGCATAGTCCATGCGATTCGTCTATACAACAGAGTATTAACAAAGGAAGAAATATTGTATAATCAAACATTAGACAGTGCGAGATTTAGATTATAAATTAATTAATCATGAAGATATACAGCAAGATAATAGATGGCAAGATCATCATAAAGAGAGCCGACGAGATAGTGGTTAAGGGTAATGGCTCGCAGACATTCAACCCTACCGAGTCAATGATTCTCGCAGACGGATGGACAGAGTATGTTGCTCCTGTCTATGAGCCTACATTGGAGGATGTGAAGCAGGGCAAGATAGATGAGATTCTTGCCTACGATAGCAGCGAGGCGGTAAATGAGTTCAGCATTGGCGGTGTTCCGATGTGGCTTGACAAAGCTACAAGAGCCGGACTGATGCTCCGTTTCCAAGCCGAGCAAGCGAAGGCAACCGCAGAGGATAACGAGACACCGATGACCACATTGTGGAGCAATGGTCAGTCCTACACTCTGCCATTGCAGACTGCGCAGCAGATACTGATTGCTCTTGAGTTGTATGCTTCCGCATGTTATGACAATACACAGAGCCACATTGCAGAGGTGCAGAAGATGGAGAGCAAGGAAGCTGTGGAAGCCTACGATTATACAGGCGGTTATCCGGAGAAATTGAGCTTCTAATTAGGCGAGTTTTATGGATAAAATCAGAGAGAAAATAGGCAGATACCTACCATTTGCGTGGTGGGTTCTGCTGGCCCTTCTCACCCTTTGCGCGGCTATCTGTTGCACATCCCAAGCAGCCGCGAAGATAGGCGTATTCTGGGGCATTTGCGGTGCGGTAGGCACACTTATAGCCACAGTCATATTTGCCGTTCAGGCGTGGGGCGAATGGCTTGAAAAAGACAATTACTGACCATTAAACAACTTGACGATATGAAAAAACGCCACGCGGACAAGTATATATTCATCGTCTGCCTGATCATCGCAGCATCACTATTCATCGGAGGCTTCTTCTGCCCTCCGATGGGAGTGATTGACGGTTCCGTGCTCAAGGCTGGGGGAATCCTCCTCGGATTCGCTGCGTTAGGCATTGCCGGGCAGAACCTCGCAAACGGCAAGGAGGTGACCTTTCACCACGACAATACCGAGGTGACGATAGGAGATAATGATGAGGAGGATAACCGATGAATCTGCCGATCATACTTATTGACAACGGTCACGGCAGGGAGACCGCAGGAAAGCGCAGTCCGTCCGGCAAGCTCCGAGAATACGCGTGGACGCGGGCTGTGGCCAGACGGATAACGGAGGAACTGCGCGGGCATGATGTGTCTGCCTTCCTCCTTACTCCGGAAGATGTGGATGTCCCCCTCGCTACGCGCGTGAAACGTGTCGAGGCTTACTGCCGCCAGTACGGAAAGAAGAACGTGATCCTGATTTCCGTTCATGTCAATGCTGCGGGAAATGGCGAGCACTGGCTGGCCGCAAAGGGATGGTCTGCTTACACGACACCGGGGACAACGGAATCGGATGAGGTGGCGCGATGCCTGTACGAGGCCGCGGTGTCCGCTTTCCCTGGCAGAAAGATCCGCATATATGCTAATCGTAAGAATCCCGACTTCGAGGCGAGCCTGTATATCCTTCGGAACACAAGCTGTGCCGCAGTCTTGACTGAAAACTTCTTCATGGACAACCTCGATGACGTGGCTTTCCTTCTTTCCGATGACGGGAAAGAGGCCGTTGTTCGTTGTCATGTCAATGGAATCATAGAATATATACGCAACGCTTATGAATAGGGCTTTGATTTGCGCGTTTGCTGCGCTTGTGACGGCCTGCGCTGCTCCAAGGGCCGTGCAGGATTATCAGAGGGATTCCGTGGCCGTAATCGTGCGGGATTCGGTCGTTTTCCGCGATTCGGTCGTGCTTGTTCAGGTGCCGGAAGGAACGGACAAGGCTGTGCTACCTGATACCGATACGTCAAGGCTTCGCACATCGGTTGCGGAGTCGGAGGCATGGGTAAAGGATGGAAGACTGCACCACACCCTCAAGAACAGAACCGATGCAATGCTCCCGGTGAGCATCCGTCTGCCGGAACGTCTGCATTATGAGGAAAAGGGACTGACCAGATACCTGCGGACTGTTGAACGTGTCGAGGTGGAGAAGGAGCTGAACAGGTGGCAGCAGTTCGTCATGACGTTGGGGTATGCCGTTCTCGTTTCGGCCGCAGCATGGCTGGCGTGGAAGCTGTCGAAGATTGCAAGATTTGCAAATTAATTGACATTATATGCAATTACGGAGCGGTTCTCGGATGGGAATCGCTTTTTTTGATAAAAAATCACAAATTTCTTTGAAAAAAATTGCAGGAATCAAAAAGAAGTGTTATATTTGCATTGACAAATTAAAACAACAACGACATGACACTATATCACGGAACATCACAGGAAACGCCTAACGGAATAAGCCTATATATGACATCTTCAATCGAAGAAGCAAAGCAATATGCATTAGGTCTCAACGATATGGGAGAATACAATGATGAATCGTATATATATATGATGGAAGTTGATGCTACTGATATGGAAATCGTGGAGGACTTCATGGAGTTCGATGGCATGAAATACACGGAAGATATTAATCATGTTGTATTCAACCCTGAAACTGGGTGGTACATCGTGCCGAATGTAAATCTTGTATTGGTAGAGAATTTCAAAAATGAATTATAATGAATCGCGGTGGATCAAGACCAGGTGCCGGTCGCAAGAAGATGACCGACACCGTGCCTGTATGCTGGAGGATCAGCAGGGAATCAAACGAGTGGATCAGGAAGCAGGCAGATGAGCATGGAGTGACTATCGCAAGGATAGTCGATGAACTGGTCTCGGTTTTTGAAAACGTGGCACGATAGATGCTATAAGGAAGAACGACAATAACTATGTAAGACGCTTCATATAAGTTCGTAAGATGGGATGCAGTGATGCATCCCTTTCTTGTTTGATGAGTTGGATATATCGTGATTTCGAGAATGGCGCAGGCCTTGCCATTGTTCAGATGCACGCGTGTAGTTAGTAAGTGTAACATTAGCAAACAAACAAATGGAGACTCAGAAAATCTATTTGGCCGGAAATTCCGGCAATGGAAGCCCGACAAGCAGGGGGGCTTGGCACAGGGCGCCTCAAAAGGGTGCCCTTTTTTACGTTTTGGCACGCGATGTGGAAAGCGAAAGGAAACGAACGAGACACATGGACAGCTTATCAGATTACAAGGCCGTTCTGGCCGCCGTTTCCAGGGCCACAGGCATCCCGGAAGCCTTCATCTTTTCAAGGCGCAAAGGACAGATCTACTATGACGCCCGCTGGATAGCTGTGCGACTTCTAGCGGACCTCGGTTATTATTCCGGACAGATAGCAGAACTGACCGGAATGACACAGCGGAACATAAACCGCATAATCAGCACGATCCAATTCCGCGAATTTTCGACCTGGCGACAATTCGGAAACGAATTGGACGCATGCCGGAAAGCGCTGGGAATTACTGCTGCCTCATAGGTTCGGAGATTGTAAGAGTTCCACTGGGAGCAATGTCGCTCCCGGTAAAACTATACATATATGGAACCTATCATCAAAGAGACACAGGTCATTAGAGACCACGGCGGATGGGAAGGTAACACCAGCTCACGTTCAAAATGGGCGCTCGGCCTTGGCATCGCTGGAACCGTTCTCGGCGGCGCCGCACTCGCAAGACAGGGAGGCATCGGCGGAATCGTAGGAACAGGCGCGCCTTCTAACACGGTAGTCTACACTGGACCCGCAACCTGCCCGGGCGCCGCGTTCGAGAAGGAATGCAACGACATTCTTAACGTGACAAAGGGCATGTACGACCTCTTCATCGTGGGCCAGCAGAGCGCCGCGAAGGCAAGGGAAATCGACGTGGCCGAGAAGTTCGGTCTGTACGTGAACAACAGGGACAACATCGACAGAGTCAACGGACGCATCAACGACGAGCTCTTCAGCCTGTACAAGTACACACGCGACAAGGACGACGAGACCAACGCGAAGATCTACGACCTCGCCCAGCAGGTAGCAATCAGCACTGCAGTACGCCCTTACCAGGACAAGCTCATCCAGTGTAAGATTGACGAAGTCTACACAGCACTCGTCAACTACGTGGACCGTAAGACTTGCCGACTCATCCCGGGACGCCTCGTGCTCCCTAGCACACCCACCATCACAGGCTATTCGGCAGATTGCCCGTGCCCAGGTACAGCCGCAGAAGCGGGCGCGTAAACGTTTGAAGCGTGTAATTACTAATTGAAGACGCCATGTCAGGAATCAATTTCAACTTTAACCGGGGCACGGATCCATTACTGGGGTCCGGCCCTGATTACTCCGCCCACCTTGCGGAGCTTGAACAGGCACAGAAAGCCATCGAGCAACAGAGACAAAGCATTCTGAAACTCGCGCAAAACACTCAGAACCCTGAAGCAACACCAACCAGCCCGACGCCAATCTGGGACCATATCGACACGCTGACCGATAACATGACGGCCGCGGAGTTCCAGGCAATGCAGGCAGACCCAAGCTACCAGAAGAGCCTCGGCGAACTCATGGAATACGTCGCAGCCGTACAGCTCCAGCTGATACGTCCGCGCATCGAAGCCAACCCGGAAGGCAAGAAGCTGCTCGAGCAGCATCTGACTAACGTCAAGTTCCTGCGTAAAGCCGCAGCAGACAACGTGGACAAGAGACTTGCTGACTTCGATGACTACACGAAGAACTACAGCCACATGAGCTGGGAGGAATATCTCAAGACCAAGGGAGGACAGAAGAAATGAAGACCTCAGACATCAGCGCCTTCAAGGGTAAGGCAAAAGACGCAATCCTCGCATGGGCTGGCGAACAGATCGACCAGCTGCTGCCAAACAAAGTCGCAGCCCGGGCAATGCTGAAGAACGCCGCCGCTAACATCGTGGAGCGCTTCAATCACAAGATAGACCAAGGCGTCGACGCCGCCTTCCTCATGCTGGGAGACGCGCAAGGGAACATCGACAGCGACAGCCTCGTCGACCTGGTATGCGACATGCTGAAGGAGATGCCTCCGACAGACTACGCCCTCGGCCCGATAGGCGCGGTCGTAGGCAAAGGAGAGATCTGCCTGCAGTTCCCGGGCGGGCTTATCAGCGACCTCATCATCGGCGGTCTGGGTGGGGCACGAATCACGACCGCAGACATTCAGAAAATAAAGACTTTAATCATCTAGCATTATGGACCAGGAAACAATGAAATTCATGGGAGAACTCCAGGAGTTCGTCCACAAGGCCCAGAAGTTCCTCCAGAGCTCCGGCGGAAACTTCGGACAGCGCACCGACTACTACGGCATGCGTGACAACGGGAACCAGGGCGGCCAAGGTTACAACCAGGGCGGAGGTTCCAGCAACTACGGCCAGCGCGAACAGCCGTGGATGCACCCGGGCCCGCAGAGCTTCCCGAATCAGGGATGGGGCGGCGGAGGATATCCAAACTATCCGAACATTGACCCGCGCCTCTTCTAGGCAGCATCGAAGGGCGGCGAAGGTCGCCCTTCTTTTACAAGATAAAACAAGAGACAGTCATGAACATGTATAACACACCGGCGAAGGAAATATACATCGCAGAAAACGGAGGATGGCACTTCAATAAGAAGGCCTGCGATTACGCCGTACAGAACCTCCGAGGCATGGACAACAAGCCGATCAAGCCGCTGAGCAAAGAAGAGGTGGACGCGATGCTCGCGAAGTACGGAGTCAAACTTCAAAAAAACAAGGGCTTGGATTACGTCTACGCCGCCAACATGGGAAAGTCGGACATGGACAGCAGCGACGAGAAAAGCCTGGCACAATATGTAAAGAGAGCCGTCGATGACCCTGACGCAGCCGACGGAGAACTGATGGGATGCTGGTACACGAAGATGATCTTCCGACGTATCCCTGTAGATTGGGAAATGTTCCTATGATCCAGCGCACGTTTTACATTCCACAGCACGACTGGACCTTCCGAGTCTACGTCCCGATATCATGCTTCTGGACGGGCGAGATCATCCGTCACCTTTGGAGGCTGGGCGCCACGGACGAGATCCTGCGAAGCGCGGCCACGAACATGCAATGCGGAAAGCTGAACAACGGGCTCACCTATGCCAGCCTGAAAGAGAGGGAGACCCTGGTGGTCGTCGGACAGACCACGACCGCCGCGGAGCTTTTCAACAGCGTAGTGCATGAGCTGGACCATGCCGCGCTTTTCACCTTTCCGCTCATTGGAATAGAACCCGGAACAGAAGAGGCGGCGTACTTCAAGGGCGGAGTCGCCCGCGAGATTTTCCCGATGATACAGCCGTATCTCTACGACTGCTGCAGACGAAAACGAACCAAGTGACGAGAAATCGTCACTTTTTTTGCAAAAATTTTGAAATACTATTGCGCAATTCAAAATAAAGTGTTACCTTCGCATCAACAAATAAAAACAACACGAACCATGAGAACAGCAGACCTTACAAAATTCCAGATCGCAAAAGAAACCGAGACCGCAATATATATTAATTGCTACACAGCATTCGGAGACAAGGCCTGCTGGTCACTAGTTAGAGTTCCAAGAACCGAAATCCACAACGGTATTATAACCGCTGACTTTGTAGCAAAGAAACAAATCATCGTAACAAGATAAGACGCTATGAACACACACGGAGGAGCAAGGGCGGGAGCCGGGCGCAAGCGCTCGCCCCGCGAAACGAAGACAGTCAGCTGGAGGCTGAGCAGCTACGCGCGCGAATGGATCACCAGACAGGCAGCAGAACAGGGAGTCACCTCGGGCGAAATCATAGACGCACTGATCCGGAGCTTCGAAGACCAAAACAACGACTGAAAACGGCAAAAAAAGGACTAAATCGGGCGCTTTAATCCTCGATTTAGTCCTACACATTTATAACTCGTTGATAATCAACGCAGGTTGTAGCCCCGAGCAGAATCACAATAATATGCAGCACACGACAAGACACGACAATACGCGCGTTTACTTCATATTTACTCGTAACTTACTCGGCAGGCAAAGGACACAAAAGGCAACGAAAGTGGGCGTTTAGTCCCACTTTTTACTTTTTGTCAAATTTCGACATTTCCTGGACCTTGACCGAGTCCGCGATTGCAATGTAGGGCTTCATGGAATTGTAGTCGGCATGGCCCGTCCAGCGCATCACGACATTAGGCGGAATGCCCATCATGAGCGCATTGCTTATGAAGGTACGACGCCCGGCATGCGTGCTCATGAGCTGCCACTTCGGAAGCAGAAGGTCCACACGGCGGCCGTTCTGGTATTCAGTGACGCGGACCAGCCGACAGATGCCCGCAAGCCGGCACAGCTCCTTCAGGCGGACGTTCATCTTCTGATTGCTCAGGACCGGGAACACCTTATCATCAGGGAAAGCCTCGTCGACATAACGGCCCAGGATTTCCTCGCTGTATTTATTCAGCTCGATAACGAGATCGTCCGAGGTCTTGACGGTAGTCACGCGTATATAGGTATCATGGACATCGGCCCAGCGCAGACCATATACGTCCGAGTATCGGAGCGACGTGAAGGCGCAGAAGCAGAAGACATCCCGGACCGGACGCAGGGCGCGATGCTTTTCCGGTATTTCAAAATTCAGCAGGCCCATGAGCTCCTCCCAATCCAGGAAGATAATCGGATCGTCCATCTTCTGGAGCTTCGGCTTGAATTCCAGGTAATCCTTATAAGGCAGGAGGCCGCGGCGGTCCGCCCAGATAAGGAACCAGCGGAGCGCGGAGATGTTCTTCTCGACCGTGGTGTCCTTTATAGAGGTAACACCGGACGCCGCCCGTTTATTTACGCGCGTCTGGGAGCGCAGGTGCGCGACAAACCGATACAGCCCCTCTTCTTTGAAGCCTTGCCAGGTAAGGTCCGGATCCCACGCCAGCAAATGATTTTTGACTCCCCAGAGCTTCTGGTAGGTACGATGCGTCCAGCAGTTCCGGGAACCGCGTTCGGCTACGAATATATCGAAGGCACGGAAGACGCCCACGTCCTCGGAACTGGCGAGGCCCAGGGTCTCGGTCAGCTTGGACCGGAACTCGTCCTTCGAAGGCACGACGCCCTGGGCGTCGAAGGAATCGAAGGCATCCTCGACCGCGTCGGCATACCGGTCGATCTCGGCGTTGATGGACGCCGCGGAGATACGACGCGCCCCATGGAAGGACCGAGGGATGCAGCGCTGCGCTTCAGGATCCCAGCGGGATACGTTGACACGACAGCCCACGTTCAGAGCGACGATGCGCCGGCTGCCTTCCCATTTGACGCGAAGGCGGACACGGGCCTCGTCGGAGTCGGGAACGCGGTCCAGGACAAAAGCGGTGATATGCTTAATCATGCATCCGACCCTCCCCGGTCAGGAGCCAGGCGGCATTGATACCGAAGTCGCGGACGAGATACGTCAGCCAGGCCGCCTTGAAATCATTTGTGCCGGGCGTGACCTGCAGCCGGCGTAGGCTGCGGCGATTGATACCGTAGCGATCCGTGAAGGTCTTGATCCCGCGGATCTGGCGGGACTCCTTCAACCAGGCCAGCGCTTCGAAGAACCGGCCAACGATAAGATCATGCTCCTCCTGCGTCATCCTATTTTATTTGATTTTTCGAGATTACACTTCTGACACAACAGCTGCAGATTTTCCAGGGAAGTGGCGCCACCCTTCGAAAAAGGAATGATATGATCCAGTTGGAGATTTTCAGTCGAGCCGCAGTACACGCAACGGGCGCCGTCGCGGCGATAGACGGCATCGACAACCTCGCGCGGAATCGGCGGGCGCTTCGGCTGATCCCCGAAGAGTTCCCCGGAATCGATAAGTTCCATCCGGACCTGCTCTTCAAGCTCGCGACGGCGCTGCCTTTCCTTCAGCTTCGAGGCTATCTTGGCTTTTTCGCGTTCCAAAGCCCGCTCTTTTTCAGCGGCCTCACGTGCAGGGCGCTCTGCCTCCCAGCGCTCGCGTTCCTGCCTCTTTTCTTCCAAAAGCTCCTGGTACCTACGCTGCCTTTCCTCGTGTTCAATTTTATGCTGACGCCAAAACTCCGCCGAGCGTTCTTCTTCCAGGCGTTTTTTCTCCGCCTCTTCTTTTTGCAAGAGCTTCAACATACGACGGGCGCGAAGCCAAGCCCAGATGCGCCAGATACACCATACAAAGAACAGCGTCGAAAGAATTTCCCACATAAAAATATTTATTTTTCAAATTATCGATTTGGCACGCGATATGGAAAGCCCGAAAATCAACGGACAAACACATAGACATGAACGCGCTAATTTTCAGCAGAATCCTCGGCCTCCTTTGGGCCACAGAACCTATCCAGGACACGATCCATCTGTTCCTGAGCCTTGCTGACCTGTTTAATGGTAAGCAGGAGCTGCTCGTCCTTCATTTTCAGAAGCTCAAGCACGCCCGGATCTGACGAGACGTTCGAGTAATTGCCGGCCACCTGCGTCACCTGGGTATTATTGTCCCCTACCGACTGCACAGGACCGAACGCTTCTCCATAGAAAAATGACAGCGGGCGATTCATGGCCTCCGCGACTCTTTCCAAAAGCCCCGTTTTTATATCTTCTTTACTCAGGGAACAAGTCAAGTTTTGCTGCGTAGTCCCGAGACGACGGGCGACCTCCGCAACGGATAATCCTTCAGCGAGGATCATCTTTTTCAAAGTATTTCCAGTCATAGTAATCGCTTTTACAAGGTTTAACATTCAATAAAAGTAAATGCTTTTATTGAAGCCACAAGTTTTTGCAAACTTTTTAAAGTATTCGCTTGTAGTTTAAAACTAAATGCTTATATTTGCAGAAACAAACAAACAAACACACTAACAAATATAGGTAAAACCTTTTAAACTCAAAACATCATGACACAGGAAATCAAAAACCAGATCGCAGAATTCGAAGAGATGATCGCCGGAATCGACAGCCAGCTTGACGACCTCGAGGCAAACTTCGACAGACTCCACGCACAGAAGGTGGCAGCAGTAAAGGCCAAGAACATCGCGGAAGCCGACAGGATCATCGACAGACTCCACGACATGCAGGACGAATACAGAGGCCTCATGGACGAGCGCCACATGTACGAAGACATGATCGAAAAACTTAATGCATAAGGAGGGCCGAGACATGACACAATATTACGAGGTGGCAATTAAGAATATACGCGGCAGAGTTAGAAAATACAAAACGCTTAAAGCCGCACTGGCTTATTATGAGAAACACGCACCCGGAGCGCAATACGCGAGCCTCATCGAAGTACATGAGGACGGATTCGGACGCTTCGTCAAATTAAGATCTCGCGCGGACATTAGATAAACACCCCGGGCCTCCGGGCCCCACTAAATACACAGAGACATGGAAATCATCAAATCAGCAAAGGGAAAGAACAAAGGCAGAATCAGCGTCATGAAGACGCTCGCCACCATGAGAAAACGAGAGAAATGGGAGGCCGACGCGGCCGAGGTAAATGTCGGCTACGTACGCGAGTGCGCGAGCAAATTCTCCAAGACTATGGGCCGCGAATTCAGCGTATCGCACACCGTAGAGATGGACGACAAGATAGTAATCATTAGAACAGCATAGACAATGAAAGCCTGGACCATCACATGGGGCATCATGGCAGCCATCTGCCTGATCGCGGTACTCACCGGAGCAACCCACCACTTTATGACATTCGGAATCAGCCTCGCCATGTGCCTGGCTTTTCGGACAGAAGAAAACGAAGAAGACAATGCATGAATATCCCGACCCAATCCTCTGCCCCGAATGTGGCGGCACAGGACTCCACCCGTGGAAGAATAGTACCTGCCCGAAATGCAAAGGTACTGGAGAGCTGACTGATGACGTATACGACGATCGATACACAAAACACGTGTACAGGGCAACACGCGGATGTTTTGAATCATTATAGTGTTTGTTTGACCGGCGGGGCCCTGCCCGCCACCATGGGAGGATGGCCGAAAGGATAGACATCCGGCTGCAACCCGGAGCATGTGGGTTCGAGTCCCACTCCTCCCTCCAAAAGCCGCCCGAGACGGGTCGCGAGTTTACGTGATAATTTGTCAAAGGCCCCGAGCGACTGACTACCGCCCGGGGCCGCCAAAAGACCGGAAGAGTTCTTCAAGCCTTGCCGACGAGTTCCCGGCCGCAGACTCGGCAAGATTCCATAATCAACCAACGCCGTGAGGCGCGGAGCTTTTCACGCACAAAACATTGAAAGAGGGCCGGAAGGCCCTCACCTGACCGGATAGCTCTACAGGCAGAGCCCCTCGACAGCAACATCGACCATGCGACACGAGGACGACGAAGGTTCGACCCCTTCTCCGGTCGCCAAACAAAACAAGACACGACATGATACATCAAGACACAAGGATCATCGACCTCACCGTAGCACAGCTCGCAGAGGTAATCGACAAGGCCGTAGAGGAATCCCTCGGACGCCGCCAGCAGACACAAGACAACGCGCCGCGATTCGTACACGGAATCAAGGGCATCGCCGGCATCTTCGGCGTAAGCGAACGACAGGCCCGATACATCAAGAGCTCAGGCGTAATCAACAAGGCAATCAAACAGCAGGGCCGCACGATCATCACAGACGCCCACATGGCCCTCGAACTCTTCGGAAAAAGACATTCATAGACTCGCCAAATCCAAAACACTTTATAAAACTCGTTTTAATATGGACCCAATCAAAATCAACGTAAATGTCGAGGTCGGCCTGAAGCATACCACCCTCGAAGCACTCGCGCGGATCTTCGGGACCGCTATGATCGTAGCACAACCGGAAGCGACACCTGCTCCAACTACGGAAATGCAGCCTGAACCAAAGCGCAAGCCAAAGAAAGCGGAGCCAGCACCAGAACCCGAGGCTCCAGCTCCGGATCCTGAACCAGCTCCAGCTGACGATGACGGCCTGCCACCAGACGACGCGCCGGCTCCAAAAAAGGCCACACCGACCGAGGACGACGCAAGACAGGCAGTCAAGGCCGCACGATCACGCGGAGTCCCTGCAAAGACCATCAAGGAGTACATGCAAAACTCGTTCAACATCGCGTCCAGCGTAGAGTGCCCGGCAGAGAGACGCCAGGAGCTTATCGACGGACTCAACAAACTGGCAGCATAATGGGAGCGCACGCACTACTCGCACCGTCATCCGCCAAGCGGTGGATGACATGCACCCCCAGCGCGAGACTGGAGGCGACCGTGCCGAACAAAGACACCGCCTACACCCGCGAGGGAACCATCGCCCATGCAATGGCCGAGGCAATGCTGCTCCACCTTCTGAGCATTGACGCCGAAGCCGTGCCGGACTACGCAGACTTCATGCTCAGCGGAGGCGAAGTACGAGTCCTGCACCAGATCAACGACTGCAATGAAGAGAAGCTCGACTGGAAGGAAATGGCCGAGACCGTATACGACAACTACGTCCGCCTTGTATATGAATCCTACCTCGGCGCAAAGCTCGAAGACCCGGAAGCCGTCCTGCTCATAGAATCGAAACTCCAGCTGGCGGAGTTCATACCGGAAGGCTTCGGATCAAGCGACGCCGTACTGATATACGGAACCACCCTCGAGGTCTTCGACCTGAAATACGGCAAGGGCGTCAAGGTAGAGGCGGAAGAGAACGCACAGATGATGTGCTACGCGCTGGGGGCCTACTGCGGGCAGGGTGAATTCTACGACATCGCAAACGTTCGCATGACGATCATCCAGCCAAGACTCCGACACGAATCAAGCTGGGCCATGACAGCGCCGGACCTTCTGAACTGGGCGCACAACAAGCTCAAGCCCGCAGCCGAGAAGGCATGGAAAGGCGAAGGCGAACAGACCCCAGGCGAACACTGCCGCTTCTGCAAGGTAGCAGCGAAATGCAAGGCCCTCGCAAACTACACCCTCTCAGTCACAGAAGACAAGACGGAGCCGGGCCTCATGAGCCTCGAAGAGATAGCCGAGCTCCTGCCGCACTTCGCAACGATAAAGAGCTGGATCAGCAGCGTTGAAGAGTTCGCGCTCGAAGCCGCCCTGGAAGGCGACACCATACCAGGATACAAAGTCGTAGAGGGCCGAAGCGTACGCAAGATCAGCAACGTGGCCGAAGCGATGGCAAGGCTCGAAGGCAACGGCATCCCTGCCGAGAACTACCTCAAGCCGGCGGAGCTCAAGACCATAACCGACCTCGAGAAGACCCTGACGAAAAAGGGATTCAAGACGATCCTCGGCGACCTGGTAATCAAGCCGGAAGGCAAGCCGACACTCGTGGAAGAGGCCGACCCACGCGAGCCGTTCAGCAAAGCGAAAAACGACTTCAAAGACATAATCGAAAACCTTTAATATTTGACAATCATGGCAAATCCTACTATCACCAAGTGCCTCATCGGCGAGGCAAGAATGAACTTCGCGCACGTATTCACTCCGGATTCATTCGACGACAAGAGCGACCCGAAGTACTCGGTCGTCCTTTCATTCCCAAAGAGCGACAAGAAGCTCTACAAGACAATCGAAGCCGCAATCAATGAGTGCGTCGAGAAGGCAAAGTCACAATACGGCGGTGCCCTTCCGAAGAAGTTCAACATCATCGAGATCCAGGACGGCGCGGACTGGGACGAGAAGTTCGAGCTCGAGGACTTCTACGTAATCAAGGCTTCGAGCTCCTACAAGCCCGAGGTCGTAAAGAAGGCCAAGGTCATGGGCAAGGTTCAGCTCGTACCAATCACAGACGAGGACGAATTCTACTCAGGCTGCTACGGCTACGCCAGCGTCACCTTCTACAAGTACGACACCGGCGTCAGCAAGGGAATCACCTGCGGCCTTAACAGCCTCCTCAAGAGCCGCGACGGCGAAAAGCTCGGCACCGGATCCGGAAGCGCAGAGGCGGACTTCGCAGGAGTACTCGACGACATCGAGGACCCATTCGAGGACGACGATGTAGTCTAAAGATCTACGACATCTACGACAAGGCAGGTTTGTCGTAGATAACAGCTCCAGGGCGGCTGACCCTGCCCTGGGGCACCCAGTAATAAAATAATAAAGTAATAACCCATGACAAACAACAGACTGCACATCGACATCGAGACGTACTCACCGGAAGCGCTGGCAGACTGCGGCGTGCATAGATACGCAGCACATCCGGACTTCAGGATCCTGCTCTTCGCGTACGCCTTCGGAGACAACCCCGTCACAGTCATAGACCTCGCCCAGGGCGTGACACTGCCGGCACCCGTACGCAGAGCGCTGATCGACCCGAAGATCACCAAGGTCGCGCACAACGCAACGTTCGAACGCACCTGCATCGGCGCAATGCTGGGCCAGAAGCTCGACCCGGAGCAATGGGAATGCACCATGATACAATGCGCCCGCTGCGGCCTTCCGATGAGCCTCGGCGAAGCCGCGAAGGCGCTCGGCCTTGAAGCGCAGAAGATGACAGAAGGAAAGAAGCTCATCAAGCAGTTCTGCACCTACCACGAAGCCCCTGCCGGACTCTTCGGATCGCAGGGCGGACCGATGAAGCCGACCGACGACCCGAAAGGCTGGGAGACCTTCAAGGAATACGGCCGCATGGACGTCGAGGTGGAGCGCGAAATCGACAAGGCCCTCGCATGGCTCGAACCGACCGAGACCGAGAAGAAGCTCTACGCGATAGACCAGGAAATTAATGACTACGGCGTAAAGGTAGACATCGAGCTCGTAGACAACGCCGTACGAATCGACAACATCTACAAAGCCCGCCTGAACGTAGAAGCCCAGCGCATCACCGGACTCAGCAACCCGAACAGCGCGGCACAGCTCAAGACTTGGATCAAGGACCGCACAGGGCTCGAGCTTGACACACTCCGAAAGGACGACCTGCCGGACATCAAGAACGCCACAGACGACGAGGACGTACGCAGGGTCCTCGACATCCGCGCGAAGATGAACAAGACCAGCACGACGAAATACGAGACCATGCAGAAGGTCGTGGGAAGGGACGGACGTGTACGCGGACTCCTCCAGCATCACGGCACACGCACCGGACGCTGGGCCGGACGCCTCGTCCAGATGCAGAACCTCCCGCAGAACCACATCAGCGACATCGACCTCGCACGCGAGCTCCTGAAAGAAGGCGACCTCGACACCATCGAGCTCTGCTACGGCAACGTTCCGGACACGCTGAGTCAGCTGATCAGAACGGCGTTCGTAGCACCGGAAAGCAAGACCTTCGCAGTCTGCGACTTCAGCGCCATCGAGGCCCGAGTCCTGGCATGGCTGGCAGGCGAAGAGTGGGTCCTTGAGGTATTCCGCGGACATGGTAAGATCTACGAAGCGACCGCCGCCCAGATGTACGGCTGCCCGATAGAAGAGATCACGAAGACCGACCCGAGGCGACAGAAGGGCAAGATCGCCGTCCTTGCCCTCGGCTACGGCGGAGGCACAGGAGCACTCGCAGCAATGGGCGGAGCGCGCATGGGACTGACAGAGGACGACATGGCGGGCATCGTGAACGACTGGCGCAAGGCCAACCCGCACATCGTGAAGACCTGGAGCAAGCTCGAGACAGCCGTCAAGCGCTGCTGCACCACCGGGCTCGACCAATCAACCTGCGGGTTGATTTTCCACAGAAGAGCAGAGGACGGAACACTGACCGTCGAGCTCCCGTCAGGACGCCTGCTCTGCTACCGCAACATGACACTCGGAACGAACCGATGGGGCAAGGAAAGCCTCAAATACATGGGCACCAACAGCACCACCAAGCGCTGGGAATGGATAGAGACCTACGGCGGCAAGCTGACCGAGAACGTCGTCCAGGCAATAGCCCGAGACTGCCTCGCCCACACGATGACCCTGATGTACAACAACGGATATAACATCGTCTTTCATGTACACGACGAAATAGTGAGCGAAGTGACCGAGGTAATGGCGAAGGAAGAACTCGAAGACATCCAGGCGATCTTCAAAAACACACCAGCATGGGCTGACGGACTGCCACTCAAGGGCGCCGGATATATAACACCGTACTATCTTAAAGATTAAATAATTATGAAAAAGTTTTACAAAGGATTCAACGAAGACCTCACATGCCGGGGCTTCCAGTATGAAGAAGGCAAGACCTACGAAGAAAACGAAGCAAGCCTTTGCCACAAAGGTTTCCACGCCTGCGAAGATCCTCTGGATTGCTTTAATTACTACACGCCCGCATCTAGCCAGTTCAGAGAAGTCATCCTTGACGGTATCAGCGACCAGAGAGAAGACGACAGCAAGGTTTGCGCTAAGAAGATCACGATCGGCGCCCGTCTCAACTTCTCAGAAATGGTAAAGGCAGCCTTTGAATTCAGGTGGTCCAAGACTACCCTCGAGCCTGGCTCATCGGCAACAGGAGAGAACGGCGCGGCATCGGCAACAGGAGAGAACGGCGCGGCATCGGCAACAGGAACTCGCGGCGCGGCATCGGCAACAGGAGAGAACGGCGCGGCATCGGCAACAGGAACTCGCGGCGCGGCATCGGCAACAGGAGAG
>JAFSHA010000073.1 GCA_017440565.1 Eggerthellaceae bacterium
ATCAGCAACGGATTCGAGAGGCGCACGCTCTGAATTGCCTGGTGCGTGCCTCGAGGAATACGACAACAATCCGAAGCTACCAGCTATGAAGACGAGTGCGAAGATGGGTTGCATGGCCGTGGGCGTGAACGCGACCAAAGCAAACAACAGACCACCTAAAGACGATATGAGTAGGACATAAAACTTTGAAGCCCCTCCTGCATGCATTCTCGTGGATTAGGCCGACAATGTTGAGTGTCTAATTCACCGTGGCGGCCACGCCACAATCATGGAAGGGGCTTCTCATGCTTAATATTAACACCTGCGTTGGCCTGGATGTCCACGCACGCTCGATCAAGGCCGTCGCCCTCGACGTGATGACCGGCGAGCTCAGGACCGCCAGCTTCGGATACGACCATGCGGGCATCGCGGAATGGGTCAGCTCGCTGCCGCAGCCGGCGAAGTGCGTCTACGAGTCCGGCGTCACCGGCTTCGACCTGCAGAAGAAGCTCTCGGCGCTCGGCGTCGACTGCGTCATCGGGGCCGTCTCGAAGATGATCAAGCCCGCCGCGGACAAGCGGAGGAAGAACGACCGCAACGACGCCGAGTTCCTCGCCAGGATGCTGGCCGTGGGCAACATCGTGGAGGTGTGGGTGCCCGACGACGAGTGCGAGGCGGCCAGGGACCTCACCCGCGCGCTGGAGGACGCCCGCGAGGAGGTGGCGCGCTCCAAGCAGATGCTGTCGAAGTTCCTGCTCAGGCACGGGTGCGTCTTCGACGAGAAGACCCCCACCGGGCGGAGGAGGGGCAACTGGACCGCCGCCCACTGGGCCTGGATTGGGGCCATCTCGTTCCCGCAGAAGGCCGACAACGACGTGCTGGCCTACTACATCGACCGCGTGAGGCAGGCGATGGAGGACAAGAGGCGGCTGGACGGCCTGGTCGCGGCCGAGGCCGCCAAGCCGCGCTGGAAGAAGAGGGTGGACTCGCTGCGCTGCCTGAAGGGCGTCGAGACCGCGACCGCCGCCGACCTGGTCTTCGAGGCCGGGGAGTTCTCCCGCTTCAAGAACGCCAGGTCGTTCGCCGCCTGGATAGGGCTCACGCCCTCCGAGCGCTCCAGCGGCGAGAGCGAGAGGAAAGGCGGCATCACCAAGGCGGGCAACCGGCACCTGAGGAGGTCGCTCGTCGAGGCCGCATGGCACTACCTCAACGCCTCCCCGCACTCGAAGGACCTGGCGGAAGGCCAAGCCCCCGACCCGGCTGCCAGGAGGCACGCCGCGAAGGGCGTGCGCAGGCTCGTCGGGAGGAGGGCCTCCATGCTGGAACGCGGGGTCCACAAGAACAAGGCAAACGTGGCGACGGCCCGCGAGCTCGCGTGCTGGGCGTGGGCCATCGGCTGCATGGCCGAGGGGGCATAGGGCGACGCCCGGACGCCGCTGACACAGCGTCTCCCATCCCATCCCGCGGTCGGATCCGAGGCCGTTGGGGCGAACCCCAGTCTCTCTTTTTGCGAGCGCCGAAGCCGGCGCCACCCGCGCCAAAAGACTGTCGTATCGACGAGGTAACCCCAGCCGTAGCAACGGATTGCCCAGCGCAGGCGCGCCACGGGCGGATATTAAACTGCAAAGACGAGCGTCGGACAGACACGCCAAGGTCGCCGCAGGGAGGGTTGAGATAGAGATAGGCCCTGGCCCGAATTATTTTGGGTCAGGGCCAACTTTGCCTCTTGACAATGTCCTGCTCATATTAAAGAGAGAAAGCCCGGTGAAACGACCGTAACTAATGGCGCCAAGCCGCGAACAGATGTCGAGCCATGCAAGCGTGATGCTTGCAGAAGCCATTCCTACTAAGACATTTGCCACACACACAGCCGCAATGGGCATGTAAACGCCCTGGTACATGAGCAATGCGACGATTGGCTGAATGATGGCGAAAATCGTCGCACCCACTTTCATGGGCATTGCGAACAGGTTGAACGAAGGATTCTTGGCCATGAAGTGAATGGCTATGTAGCCGACGGGCACCGCCAAGAATATGAACAGTTGGGTGAAGTCGCGCATCGACGTGGGCACATCGGGCGGAAACTCGCAGAACAGCCAATAGAAACAGATGAGCATCCAGGCTGTACACAGCCCGAAGCCCGCCATTGCGATCATTTCCATTGAGGAAACGTTAATCGAGGAATTCTTCTCCTCGCTCTCCAATACGCCGCCCCCCTCGATGCCCAGAGCTCGCGCCGATCGCGGGCTTCGTGCCGCATGCAACACGGGTATTGTAACTCAATGCATTGGAAAAAGGCTCTGGTCAATTTGCCGTTATGCGATGCGACAGAAAAGAAAGCCGCCCACCTCCGCGCGAACGCCACGAGCCCGGAGAGATGGGCGGCTTTCCCTTTATTACGCTTCGATCTTCGTAGAGACGGCGATATCGATCATGCGCTTGATGCGGCCAAGCGAGGCATTTGCAGGATGGAAGCAACCCGGCGAAAGGATGAAGCCAGGACCACCAAGCTCGTCGATGACTTCACGGCACTCGCGATCCCACTCGACGTCGGTGCCAAGCACCGTGTTCCACGGGGTGACAGCACCCATCAGCGCAACATCGGCACCGTACCTCTCGCGCGTTTCGGCGAGCGTGGCACACCCGTCGGCTGGACGCAAGAACGAAATGACTTCGGGCTTGGCCGACTCGATGAGCAAATCGAGATACGGTCCTTTCTGGCAGGTGTGGGTGAGGTTGATGCCGCCCTTGCTGCGAACTCGCTCGGCAAGCGAAGCGAGGCAATCGAACTCGGTCGCACGCCACTGTTCGCGCGTCATCTGCGCCGAGCAGGCGAAATACTCGTCCCAAAGGATGCCGTCAATGCCG
>JAFSHA010000074.1 GCA_017440565.1 Eggerthellaceae bacterium
AACGGCATCGTGAACGTCTCCGCGAAGGACCTGGGCACCGGCAAGCAGCAGCAGATCACCATCTCCGGCTCCACCGCCCTTTCCGATGACGAAGTCGATCGCATGGTCAAGGACGCCGAGCAGCATGCCGCCGAGGACGCCGCTCGCAAGGAAGAGGTCGAGCTGCGCAACAACGCCGACTCGCTGGTGCATGCCACCGAGCAGACGCTTTCCGAGTTGGGCGACAAGGTTCCGGCCGATGCCAAGGCTCAGGCCGAGGAGGCCATCGCCGAGACCCGCAGCGCGCTCGAGGGCTCTGACATCGATGCCATCAAGGCCGCCATGGAGAAGATCCAGCAGGCGGGCTACAAGCTGGCCGAGGTCGTGTACTCCACCGAGGGCGCTCCCGCTGGCGCTCAGCAGCCCGGCGCTGGTTACGGCGCTCCGACCGGTGGCAATGACGACACCATCGAAGCCGACTACGAGGTTATCGACGACAACGAGAGGAAGTAGCCGTGACTACGCCCGAGAAAGACGAAGTCCTGCATTCTTCCGACGAAGCTAACCAGGGCGCTGGCGATCCATCCCCCTCCGCGACCAGCGCCGTAGAGGGCGGGGCGGCTGAAGAAGCCGCCTCCCCCCTTACCGCCGAAGAGGTTGAGGCCGCCATCATCGAGGAGGCCGAGGCTGTTCTCGACGGCGTCTTGGAAGAGTCCGAGATCGTGGCTCAGGCCAAGGCCGAAGCGGCCGAGTGGCAGGACAAATACATGCGCCTGCATGCCGAATGGGACACGTACCGCCGCCGTATGAACGAGCAGCGCGAGGCCGAGAAGGTGCGCGCCGCCGAGAAGCTGGTTTCGGGGCTCATTCCCGTGTTGGATGACTTCGAGCGCACCATCGAGTACGCGCAGAACAACGGCGAGGTGGGCCTGCTTGGCGGCGTCCAGGCGGTTCACAACAAGCTCGTCGACGTGCTGAAAAAGGACGGCGTCGTGGTCATCGATCCTGCCGGCCAAGCCTTCGACGCGCTTGAGGCGCAGGCTGTCGCCACGGTGCCGGACGATTCCGTGCCCGACGAGACGGTCGCCCAGGTGTACCAGAAGGGTTACAAACTGGGCATCAAGGTGCTCAGGCCCGCCATGGTCACCGTGACGACTGGCGGTCCTAAGCGCGAAGCCGAGCAGACCGAGGAATAGTTCGTACTGCGAGAGGCGCCTGGGGCTGTGCCCACCAAGCGAGTTCCGCAGCGACTGAAACAGCCCAGTGGGCTGTTTCACAAAGCGAGGACTGTTTGAGCGACTGGGCATTGTCCCAGGCGCCTGGGCAGGCAATTGAAACGAAAGGAGGGCGGGACGGACGGTTCCGCCTTCTTGCTAGATAGGGAGGTGAAGGCTTCATGTCGGCAACGCCGGATTACTACAAGACGCTTGGCGTGGCGCGCACTGCCTCGGCAGATGAGATCAAGAAGGCCTTCCGCAAGCTGGCGCGCACCCATCATCCCGATGCGGGTGGCGACGAAGCCAAGTTCAAGGAGATCAACGAGGCCTACGAGGTTTTGGGCGACGAGAAGAAGCGCGAGCTGTATGACCAGTACGGCACCGCCAACGCCAACCAGATCCCGCAGGGCTGGGGCGATATCTTCGGCGGCGGCTTTGGCGGGCAGGGCGGCGGCTTTGCGGGCAGCTGGGCCGACATCCTCGAGAGCATTCGCCATGGCGAAGGCGCGTTTGGCGGCTTCGGCGGCTTCGGCGGGCAACCGCGCGCGCGTCGTGGCCAGGACATGAACGTCACCCTCAACGTGACCTTCGACGAAGCTTTCGGCGGAACCGAGAAACGCGTGACCGTGCGCATCCCCGGCAAGGCGGAGGCCGACACGCTCACCGTGAAGGTGCCGGCTGGCGCCGTTGACGGCGGACGTTTGCGCTTCAAGGGCCGTGGTGGCCTGGGCGAAAACGGCGGCGAGTCGGGCGACCTGCTTATCACCACGAAGATCGATCCGCATCCGTACTACGAGCGCGACAAGGCCGACGTCATCGTGACGCTGCCCGTTACGGTTGCCGAGGCGGCGCTGGGCGCGCAGATCGTGGTGCCCGCGCCCGATGGAACCAAGGTGCGCGTGAAGGTGCCCGCCGGCACGCAGGATGGCAGTTTCCTTACCATCAAGGGCAAGGGCGCACCTGACGTGAAGGCGAAGGACGGCTTCGGCAATCTGAAGATCAAAGTCGAGGTCAAAGTTCCCCAGAACATGAACGAGGGTCAGACGAAGGCCATGGAGGACTTCTTGGCCGCAACCACCGAGGACGTGAGAACATGGCAATGAACGATCGCAACCGACCGCTGTACATGATCAGCGTCGCTGCCGAGCTAGCTGGCGTGCATCCGCAGACCCTGCGCACTTACGAGCAGAAAGGCCTGGTGACGCCGCAGCGTACCAGCGGGAACACCCGCATGTACTCGCAAGCCGACATTGAGCGCCTCGAGCTTATCAACGAGCTTACAAGCGAGGGCATTAACCTGGCGGGCGTCATTCGCATCCTTGACTTGCAGGGCCGCCTCGACGAGCGCGACGAGCAAATCGACGACCTGCACAAGCGCGTGCGCCGCCTTGCCGATCGCGTGCACGAGCTGGAAACGCGCGAGACCATCACTTCGCTCGTACGCAAAAGCGACATTCCGCAGCTTTACCCTCCGCAAGATTACCTGTAGAAGCGGGGCGCTTGACGGCTGAGGCATAAAGCGACCCATTTACCTCGAACGAGGAGGTTTACCTTATGAGACTTGACAAGCTGGCTTTGACGGCTCAGGAGGCATTTCAGGCTTCCATGGGTATCGCAAGCGATGCGCAGGCGGCCGTCATCGAGCCTATTCATCTGCTGAAAGCCCTGCTCGATGCGGGGGAGAACAACCTTTCCGCCATCGTGAAGCGCATCGGCGCTGACCCGGCAGTGCTTGCCGCCAACGTTGATGCCGAGATTGCCCGCGCGCCGAAATCGACGGGCGGCATGCCCATGTCCATTCCCGGAAACGATCTTATCAAGGTCATCGACGGCGCGGTGAAGATCGCCGAGAAGCTGGGCGATTCCTATGCTACGAGCGAGCACTTGCTCATTGCGCTTTCCGAGGACAAGGGAGCGGCCGGGCGCGTGCTTAACGCCCAGGGCATCACGCGCAAGAACATCGAGGCCGCTTATGAGAAGCTGCGCGGCAACACGCGCGTGACCAGCCAAACCGACAAGACGCAATTCGAGGCGCTCGAGCAGTACGGCCTGAATCTCACGCAGCAGGCGCGCGAGGGCAAACTCGATCCGGTTATCGGCCGATCTGAGGAAATCCGCCGCACCATCCAGGTGCTTTCGCGCCGCACCAAGAACAATCCCTGCCTTATCGGCGAGCCCGGCACGGGCAAAACCGCCATCGTGGAAGGCCTTGCGCAGCGCATTGTGGCCGGCGACGTTCCCTCCAGCCTGCGTGATCGCGAGATTATCTCGCTTGACCTGGGCGCTATGATGGCCGGCGCGAAGTACCGCGGCGAGTTCGAAGACCGTCTGAAGGGCGTGCTTCGCGAGGTCAAGGAAAGCGACGGGCGCATCATCCTGTTCATCGACGAGCTGCACACCATCGTGGGTGCGGGCACGTCAGGCGACAGCTCGCTTGATGCCGGCAACATGCTCAAGCCCGCGCTGGCGCGTGGCGAACTGCACGCTATCGGCGCCACCACGCTTGA
>JAFSHA010000013.1 GCA_017440565.1 Eggerthellaceae bacterium
GCGTCTTACCCGAACCAGCACCGGCAATTACGCGCACGTAGCCCTCGGTCGTCGTGACCGCCTCGGTTTGCGAAGGGTTCAACCCCTCGAGAGCACTCATGTCCTGAGAGTTTTCCATAGTACATATGTTCGTCTATTGAGTGCTGCCAGTCAAGCGGATACTTGCAATCCGCACAAGGCAAATTGGAGCGAGAATCACTTTCCCCGGAGGAAATCGATTTCCCGCGGGGAAGACGATCAGCGGGCCGATTTGAGGAAATCGGTTTCCCGCGGGGAACACGATTGCTCGAGCATTCGCAGAATCATTTTCCCCAGGGGAAAGTGATTCTGACTATACTTGAATGATGGCGCGATTCGGCATGACATACATTGCAAGCGAAACGCCCGTGCATCGCTGCGATGCACGGGTCAAAATCGTCGTGCTGTTCGTCTTCTCGATTGCGTTGCTCGCCGCGCCCAACTGGTGGAGCGTCGGCATCCTCGCCGTAGCGGTTGCCGTAGTTGTGGCGGTGGCGAAACTGCCGTTATCGGTAATGAACAGCTCACTTGTCCCCGTATACATCATGGCGGTATTCTCGTTGTTCTTCAACGTGCTGTACTCCCCCGGTCTCGACGGCGTGCTCGCAGGCCTCCTTGTGGCGGTGCGCATGATTGCCCTCATCGCGGCGAGTTTCGTCGTATGCTTCACGACATCGTCTTCGGAATTGCTGCAAGCCTTCAGATGGCTCATCGCGCCCTTGCGCCACCTGCATGCGCCAGTCGACGACATCGCGCTCACCCTTGCGCTTTCAGTACGGTTCATTCCCGTAGTCGAAGACGAGTTCGAACGCATCCGCATGGCGCAGAAAGCACGCGGCGCCGACACTGCGGATTCTCTGAAACGCACACTGGAAGTTTGGAGTTCGGCTTTCATTGCGCTGTTCGTGGGATTGTTCCGCCATGCCGACAGTCTCGCACTGGCTATGGATGCGCGCTGCTACGGCGCATCACCTGAGCGCACTGCCCTACCCGAGTCCGACTGACGACACGAATATCTACAAAACCATTCGCGCCTCCACGAGGCCGAAAAGAGCGCGCCATTGAAGAGTTCTGCCGAAAGGCACATTCCATTGCACGGTTTTCAAGTAAAAATGCCAAAAAATCGAGGATATCTGAGGATTTGAGGTCAAAAACCGCACCCCGAGGAATAGAGCACTTCCATTAGCCCAGTTCAAGAGGGGCAGTTTTTGTCGGTAAGGTAGTGTGCCGATTGTTGGTGTCACGACTGCGTTTGCGAGGCGCGGGCTTCAGCCCGCCCGAGCGAACGCAGCATCACCCGGAACCGGTTGCATTCTACACCATGCGCGTCACGCCGCCTTACCGAGCCTCTCCTCGATGGCCGCCGCGATGTAGATCCTGGCCTTCTCCATCACGTCGGCCGGGATGGGCCGCGGGTCGGCCTCGGACCTCGCCACGCCCCTGAGCGACGCGGCGTCGATGAAGCTCATCTCGAGCCATTCCTCGTTGACGTCTATGAGTACCGAGCCCACGAGCCGCATCATGGACTCGACGGACGGGAAGACGCCCACGACCTTGGTCCTGCGCTTAATCTCCTCGTTGGCGCGCTCCTGGACGTTGTTGGTGCGCAGCCTCACGTGGTGCTCGTAGGGGAAGTCGAGGTAGGCCAGGGCGTCGGCCTCGGCGTCCTCGAGCAGCTCGCCGGCGCGCGGCTTGAGCCGCGCTATGCGCCCGGCGGCCTGGCGGTAGGCGGCCCGGACGAGCTGGGGGTCCCGCTCGGCGAACACGGCCTTCATCGCCGCCGCCGCGACCGCCTTGTCCTCCTTCCTGGGGAACCAGCCCGCGACGTCGCGCTCGAGGTGCACGATGCAGCGCTGCCACGCC
>JAFSHA010000075.1 GCA_017440565.1 Eggerthellaceae bacterium
TACTGGCGATTCACCACCGCATGATGCGCACGCGCCGCCTTCTTCGCCGCGAGAACCTGCTTCTCCTGACCAGGGCGCCCGTTGGGCACGTAGTCGAACGGGAACACATCCACGCAGATGCCCTTATGGAAATCGCGATGCTGGTTGTACTCGGTGATATATTCGGTGCCGTTCATGCGCACCTTCGAGAACAGGTACGGGATGTTGGGGTCACTCTCGCGCGTCTGCACGAAGAAGCGCTCCGTGTCGATAACCTCGGCCGCATGCGCCTTGAACACCTCGTAATCGGCGCGCAGCATGCCCACGTCGATGTCGTCATCCCACGGAATGAAACCGCCGTGGCGCACGTGGCCAAGCATCGTGCCGCCGCAGCAGAAGTAACCGATGCCAAGCTCCTGGCACACGCGGTCGATCTCCGCCACGATGGCAAGCGCATCCTCCTGCAAACGGCGCAACTCGGGCGTGGTCTCGGTCACAGGCGCCGGCGCCCACACATCGGGACGGTCAGGGCAGCGCACCATGATGCCACAGAAGGGTCGATGCGTGCATTCGCCTAGGTCAGAAGCATAAACGGTCTTGGAACGCGAACCCATGACACGGCAAACGCACTCGGTGTTGCGCCCTTCGTAACGCTGGGCCTTGCTACGCAGGATCTTCGACGCCAAGCGCAGGGGCACAAGCGAGTAGAGCAGCGCCACCGGGTAGCTGAGAGACTGGACGCGCTGCAGCACCACTTCAGAATCAAGATCGGGATCGAAGCGATTGAACAAGATCTCACGGGCCTTGGTGACGTTGTTGAACAGGTCGTTGCGGCGCTTCATCTGACGGTAGAACTTCTTGCGCATGAAGAAGTCATCCGGCACCTCGTCAAAGATGGAGATCTCGACATAGGGGGCAACCTCTATGGGAAGCGATTCAGCGTCGAACACCGGATCGCCCTCGAACGTGACCAGCTGCCCCTTTCGCACCCTCAGGCGCGGAAAGCGGCGCAGGGCGTTTCCGTTGAGGTCATCAAACTCATCAAGGCGCCAGAAGGAAAACGGTTCGCCACCCGCCTCGGCGAAAGCCGCCTGATAGGCGCGCGCGAATTTCTTGTAGTCGGCACGCATCATGCCAAGCTCAACGTCGGCCGCACCAGGCAGGAATCCCTCGTAGGACACGATACCCTTGAGCGTGTTGGCCATGGCGAAGTACTTCACGCCCAGCTTCTCGCAATACTCGTCGAACTCCCGCACCACGCGTACGAGCGCTTTGCGCTTCGCCGCGACAACGCACGCCTCGCGCCAGCTTTCAAACGACTGGATGTTCGACCACGAAGAGCCCATCACCTCGTCGATGATGCGCTGCTCGGACTCGGTTCTCACATTCTGGATAAGAGCCACAGGGACTTCCCGCTTTCATACAAGATTACAACGTAACCTCGCATTATACCGCTGATAGCCCCGCGCGACGTTATCGGGTGCTGAACTCCAAATCGATGCCACGGCCGCAGTTGTTCGTCGCCTCGAGGTAGCAGTCCACGCGGTCGCCAATACGGTCCAGGATGATGTCGAGCGCCTCGTTGCGAATCTGGCCGCGACGCACGCGGAAGTACTGGTTGGGCAGGTACTGGCTTAGCATGCACAGCGGAATGGTGTTGCCGGAAAGGTTCTCGATGAGCTTCGCGCGAGCCTCGACCACCTCGGGACGTGCCAGGTAATAGCGGCAGCGGTCGTAGAAGCTGTAGGCGCGTGCAATGCGCTGCTCGTTTTCCGACCCCGGGTAGTAGCTCTTCCAATAACGCGGGTCCTCCAGCATGCACTGCTCGAGCACGGCACGGTAGTTCGACAGACGCTCGGGCTCGTCGCGATACACCTCGCGCTCGATGGCCTCGAGCGCGAACATGGCCTCGCGCAGCGAGAACGTAAATGCCGGGCCCACCTTCAGGATGGCCACGCCGTCCTCGCACATGCGGCCGAGGTTCGCCGCCGTCTGGTAGTCACTCGAGTGGCCCTCGATGCAAAGCGGGCTCTTGCGCATGGCAAGCACCAGATCGGTGGTCTTGCGGCGGTCGTACTCATCCAGCGTGAACTCGTGGAACTCCACGCCCATCTCAACCACGATACCCACCACGCGCTCCCACACATGCGCGATGCCCGCATCCTCGTACGCCTGACGGTAGATGGCGATGGTATTGACCGCATCCTCGGCGGTGGTGGCGCCCATTTCCCCGGCGTTGAAGTCGCCGCCGGGCACGGGAACCTCGCTGCCGATGATGTACACCGGCGGCTCGGCCTTAGGATGCTCGGCCCGATACTCCTCAAACGCCTTCTCGCAGGCCACGCACAGCCTCACGCCGCGCTCGGCGCACGTCTTGGTCAGAAACGGCGCGTTGGGATCGTCGCTGGCCACGCGCATGCTGGTATCCAGGTGAATCTTTCCGTAACCTGCCTTCACGCAAGCTGCCACCAGTTCCTCGGCGTGCGCCATGGCCTCCTCCTCGGGCAGGTTCACCCAGGGAAGCGGGCCCAGGTGGTCGCCGCCCAGAAGCACGTTGTGCGCGGCAAGGCCCATCTCGCGCGCCAGGCGGTGCACGAACGCCGCGAAATCAGCCGGCGTCATGCCCGTGTAGCCACCCATCTGGTTGACCTGGTTCGACGTCGACTCGATAAGCGCCACCGTCTTCGTGCGCTGCGCACGCAGCAAAACCGCGCGGATCACGTCCTCGTTCGCGCTGCAGCACGAGTAGATGCCGGAATGATGACCGGCCTTGTTCTCTCGAATTATCTCCTGCAAAACATGCATGCTGTGCTCCTATGCTCGAAGCCTGAAGGTATACGAAACCTCCAAGGCCTTTTGGGTATCTATGCGCGAGAGTCGATGAGGATCTTGCCCTTGACTCCGCCGGCGGCGGCGAAGCGCTGCAGGGCATCCTGCGTCCTTGCAAGCGGATACACCGAGTCAACCATCTCGTCGACCACGCGCATGGTTCCCGCGGCGAACAGCTCGCTTGCCCGCTGCCACTCCACGCCCGGCCAAGGTGCGGAATAGCTCATCCACGAACCCGTAACCGTAAGCTCTTTGCGGTTGATGTTCTCCCACTCTCGCACGGTGAAGGCAACGTCGCGCTTCGGCGTGCCCACAAAGCACACGGTGGCGCGATTTCCCGCCATCTCGAAAGCATCCAATATGGTCTCGGGTGTGCCCGCCGTATCGAAGACGTAGTCAAATCCATCGCATCCGGCCAGCTTGCGCGCCTTGTCCTGCCAGCCTTCTTCACCCGTGGCAACCACGTTCTCAAGGCCAGCCGCCAAAACGGGCACAAATCCGGCTTCCGAGCGCCGCGTTACCACCACGTGGTCAATGCCGTAAGCCGCAAGCGCCTGCGCGCACAAAATGCCAATGGTACCGCCGCCAAGCACGATAGCCGAGCCGCCCGGCACAACGCCCGCCATCTCGATGCCATGCAGGGCAACCGTAGCCGGCTCGAAAAACGCCGCCTCGAGGTCGGTCACATCATCGGCAACGGGAAACACGTTTCGCGCCGGCACGACCACGCACTCGGCCATGCTTCCCGCCTGACGGCTTCCCACAAACCCGTACGTCTTGCAAAGCGAGTAATGCCCCGCTTGGCAGTCTGCACATTCCATGCAGGGGATAAGCGGAATGCCCGCCACGCGCTTGTCCAAAAGCTCCGCGCTCACGCCCTCGCCGACAGCCTCGACCGTACCCGAGAACTCATGCCCCAGCACCAGCGGGAACGCATGCACGCGGCCCTCCAAGGCACGCGGTACGTCAGATCCGCACACGCCCGTGTAATGCACGCGCACGCGCACCTGCCCAACACCAGGTTCGGGCAGCTCAACGTCTTGGCAGACGATACGGTTCGTCTCCTCCAAAACCGCGGCTTTCATGTACTGCATGCGCGCACCTGCCTTAGAAGTAGTAGTCATGGAACAGCTTCTTGAACACTTCCATATCGTGCTTGTACGTAATCTTGAGGTTGATAAGGTTGGTAGGCACAACCTCCATGTCGATGTCGTTCGCCAACGCCAAGGCACCTGCCGACGTGTAGCGCTCGAGCTGCTCCATAGGCGTGTTCTCGTAAATATCGTGAATGAGCCCGAACATGAAGGCCTCGGGGCTCGCACCCGAAACCACCGTCTCGCGCGGGATGACCTGCTCCAAAATGCCGGTCTCGGGGTTGATACCGTACACGGTGTCGTACTGACGCTCGCCAAGCGTGGCGCCACCGTGCGCATGTGTGGCTGCAATGACCGCGTCCATGTTCTCATCATCCACGTAGGGGTGCGTGGCGTCGTGGATGAGCACCACGTCATCGGCGCTCGCCCACTGCGCAGCAGCCGCAAGGCCGTTCTTCACCGACTCGGATCGGCTGGCGCCACCAGCGCACACCGTCCACGGGCACGCGACGCCCAAACCCTCGACCCATTCCTGCGTGTAGGAGATCCATGACTCATGGCACACGATGACAATGGCGTCAATGCAGCTTAGACGTGCGTATTTCTCCACAATGTAGCTGAAGACGGGCTTTCCGTTCACCTCGACGAACTGCTTGGGAATGTCGGCGCCGAAGCGCGTTCCCGAGCCACCCATCATCATCAAAAGAATGTTCTTAGACACGTTGACCCTTCCCCGATCAAACTAAATGTCAGCGCCCGATGCGGGCGCCATCAGCATCCTGCAAATATTTAAATCCATGTTCCGCATAGCGTTCGTGAACGCAGGGTAACTTTTCATAATCACCATATTGTCGCACGAGGAAGGCCTCGGCACCTGCGGGGATGTCAAGCGGCGTGCCTTCGTAAGCTATGCGGCGCACAGGATCCACCTCATTCGCGGAAATGGTGGTGTAGCTGGGAATGAAGCTCGCGTACATGGCGTCGGGCTTGCCGCCGTATATCCAATTGCACGCGCGCGCGGCGCGGTGGTAGCCCCAACGCGTGAGACTTACGGGGAACAGGCGCGCCATGGCGGCGAAGCGACGCAGGTAGCGCGCATCTTCGGCAGGAAGCGGCGCATCAAGCGCGACGTCATGCTGGACGTATTCACGCCGGCGCATAAGCGCCATCGACGCACGGGCCATCACGTTGGCCACGCGTCGTTGCACCTTCTGCAGCACGCGCACCTTGGGGCTGGCGTCAAAGGGGAACACGTCCACCCAGATGCCCTTGTTGAAGTCCTTGTCCTCGTTGTAGGCGGTTATGTAGTCGTAACCCTCCTTGCGCAGGCGGGCGTACACGAAGTGGATATGCGGATCAGTTTCGGGCAGCTGCACGAAGTAGCCCGGCGCCAGATGCGCCGGCGCCTCGCGTACGAAGCGGTCGTAATCGTGGCGCAGCATGCCAACGTCGGTGTCATCGTCCCAGGGGATGAAGCCGCCGTGGCGCAGCGCGCCCAGCATGCTTCCGCCCACGAGGAAATACGTGATGCCGAGCTTTTTGCACACGCGATCGACCTCTTGCAAGGCGACGAGGCTTTCCTGCTGGATGATTTTGATGGCGCGCTCGCGCTCGGGCGTCATCTCGAGCGTCCAGTTGGACACCTTCTGCGCAACCGGGATGCGCACGCCCGCAAAGGGAAGCTCGCGCACGGGAAACAGGTCGGTCACCTCGATGGTGCGCTGGAAGATGGTCTTCTCGCCCATGCGCCCCGACTTCGAGAAGCCGCACAAACGCGCAACCAAGCCTTCCTGCAGCCCGTTATAGCGCCCCAACTCTACCATTTCGGACGCTAAGGCCGGAAGGCCGGCGAAGTTGTCGCCCTCCTCCATAGTGCGATAACGCTCCATCAAAGCGGCCGACTCCTTGAACAGCTTGAAGCGCAGCGTCACCTGCACGGGGATGGCATCAAGCGGGAAAATGCGCAGCCAAACGTCTGGGCATGCGGCCTTCCCTACGCGTACGTAGGGCTTCGGCACCACAATGCCGTTTACGGTCGCATCGGCGTCAAGCGTAAGCCCCTCGCGTTCGCACAGCGGAATCAGACGCGCGATCAGCGCCTCGTAGTCTTCGCGCAGCACCGCGAAATCGAAGTCCTGCATGCCCTCGTAAAAGTCGGCGTAGTGAACGGCCGCCACGCAACTGTCGCCAAATGCGAAGACGCGCCCCTCGAACGCAGGGAATACGGCCTGCAGCAGAGCAAGCCACGTTGTACGTGCGGTCTGATTCATCGAATTACCCAGCGCTCAATTCGGTTTTCACGTCAGTGGTAGAGATGCCGTCCGTGCGGTCAAGGTACACCACTTCGCAGAATTCCTTGAGGCACTCGAAACGGGGGTCGCCCGCCCAGTCAGATCCCATGACCACTACGTCAATACCGTAATTCTTGATATCGTCGGCCTTCTGGTTCCAGTCACGTTCGGGAATGACCAAGTCAACGTAGCGCACGCTCTCGAGCATTTCCTTGCGCACGTCATAGGAATAGAAGCTCTCCTTGCCCTTAAGGGCGTTGAACTCGTCGGTCGAAAGGCCAACCACCAGGTAGTCGCCCAACGCGGCCGCGCGACGAAGCAGGCGCACGTGCCCGTAGTGGAGCAAATCGTAGGTTCCGTAGGTAAGCACGCGGCGCAAGCCGGCGTAATCGCCCGTCGAAGGACGCGGCACGGCGCTTTCCGTCATACGCTATTCCCCTTCCTGCGCATCGGCGCGCTCTTCCGGCGCGGTGCGCTCATGGTAGTGGTGGCGCAAAACCGGCTCAAACATGCCGATCCACCACAGAATGCCGAACGAAATGGCCAGCAGCACCAAGAACACCACCACGACGCCCACGCCGTGCGTACTCGACATGAGAAAGGCGCCGAAGCCCAAAACGAACGTCCACACGTAGATGATGATCACCGACGTGCGCATGGAGTACCCACGACCCAAAAGCCTGTGATGCAAATGGCCTTTGTCGGGCTGCATGATAGACTGATGACGCGCCACGCGGCGAATGATGGCGCATGCGGTGTCGGCAATGGGGATGGCCACGATGATAAGCGGCACCGCCATGATGACAAGCGTCGGCGTCTTCATAACGCCCAGAAGCGAGATGACGCCCAACATGGCGCCGAGCGTCAGGCTTCCCGAATCGCCCATGAAGATGGAGGCCGGATGGAAGTTGAACTTCAAGAAGCCCAGGCATGCGCCCAAAAGCACGATGGAGAGCATCGCGGTTTCCACCAGGTTGCCCTGGAATGCGATGACGAAAAGCCATGCCGAGCCGATGGCCGTAATACCGCCAGCTAAACCATCCAGTCCGTCGATGAGGTTGATCACGTTCATGAACGCCACCAAGTAAAAGACCGTAAGCGGGTAGGAAACCCACCATGCGAAGTGAATCATCCCCCACCCAAACGGGTTCATCAGGCTGTCGAACAGCACGCCCGACGTGGCTATGATAAGCGCGCCGACAATCTGGCCGGCTAGCTTCGTGAGGGGCCTGATGTGCTTCACGTCGTCAACGGCACCGGTTGCAAACACCACCACAAGGCCCACCATGACGCCCCAGTGGTTCACATCGGTACGCACGCCGCCCGTGTAAAAGCCCGCCCAATCGAGGAAGGTCTCGCCCAAAAGCTCGATGAGCAGCGCCGCCAGCACACCGGCGAACATGGCTATACCGCCCAAACGCGGGATGGGCCGCGTGTTCACGCGACGCGCGTCAGGGTAGTCGATGGCGTTGAAATGCTTGGCCACGCGCCGTGCCCAGGGCATGACGAGGATGGTCACCACGCAGGCAACCACACCAAGGAACAGGAAATGTCGCAGGGTAACCGGCACGCCCTACACGATCCCCTCGTAATAGGCGATGGCATCCTTGATGTCGGCATCGTAGATGTTGCGCCCGCGGTCAAGCACGATTCCGCGCTTGCAGAACTCCTTCGCCGAACTGGAAGAATGCGTGACGAACAGCACCGTGACGTGCGAGTCCGACATAATCTCGTGCACGCGCGCAAGGCATTTCTTCGCGAAGCGGCGATCGCCCACCGAAAGAGCCTCGTCCACCACCAGGATGTCGGGTTTGATGGAACTTGCGAACGCAAAGCCCAGGCGCGCCTTCATACCGCTCGAGTACGTGCGCATGGGCTGGTCGATATAGTCGCCCAATTCCGCGAAGTCAATGATGCGCGGCTCGAGCTGGGCAATCTCCTCGGCTGAAAGGCCCCAAAGCTGCCCACGGAACGCTATGTTCTCACGCCCCGATAGTTGGCCGTCGAAACCCGCCGAAAGCTCCAGAAGCGCGCTTACGCGCCCATGCACGCACACACGCCCGCTGGTAGGATGCGATACGCCGGTGATGATCTTAAGCGCGGTGGACTTGCCTGCGCCGTTAGTTCCCAAGAAAGCCACGGCCTCGCCGCGACGGATGGTAAACGAGAGGTTGTCGTTGGCGCGCACTTCCTTGTACGGCACGTTCTTGGAAAATGCCGACATGAAGCGCGCACGATCGTTTTTGAACAGCTTGTACGACTTGGTCACGTGATCGAACTCGATGGCCACCGGATTGGCGGAGTCTTCGTCGCGCATCACAAGCGCCTGCGTGTCGGGCAGAACCAGGCCTGTTTGCTTAGAGGACATCAGCCACATCCTTCCTCAGCTTGCCGTAGCAGCGAACCGCGAGCACGAAGGTCACGGCAAGTACCGCCAAAAACGGCAGCAGGACGTCGGGACGCTCCCACAGCCAGTAGTTCTCGCACACGCTCGCGCGCACGGCTTCGGCAAAGAAGGTCACCGGGTTAAACGCGAGCACCAAATGCAGCGCGCCCGACGAGAGGTTCGACACGTCGAAGATGATGCCCGAAAGCCAAAACAGCGGCGTGGAAAGAGCCTTGAGAAGATTGTAAAAGTCCTTGCTGATAGCCGAAAGCGGCGAGCACATGATGGAAAACAGATTCCAAAACACCAGCATGAGCACGAACACGGGGATAAGCTGCAGCGCGTAAACCGTCAGCGGCGCGCCGACCACGTAGCACAGCACCACGAGAAGCACCACGAGCATGAGGAAGATGATGAACTGCGAAAGCGTGAAAAACGTCGATATGGCAGAAAGAGGGAATGCGATACGGTTCACGAGGAATGGATAGCGTTTGTACACATTCGAACCGGTGTTGATCATCTCCTGCATGAAGAACCACGGGATTAGGCCCGCTGAAAGCCATACGATATAAGGGTACTCGGTGTTACCGCCCGCGCGCAGACCCAGCTCGAGCGCAAACCAGAACACCGCGATGTAGGTGATGGGCTTGACGAACAGCCACACCCAGCCAAGCACCGCACCACGGCAGGTCTTCTTAATGTCCATGAGGGCAAGGTTGGCAATTTGGCGGCGCCAAAGCCAATTCTCACCGAGGATGAGCTTGAGCGTCTTCATTATGCGCACTCATCCTGCCTGCTCAGGGTCAATCCCATGTAACCAATACTCCTCTTCATGGCGTTACGCCAACCTTTGGCAAACCAAATCGGTAAGCCTTGACGTGCTGCCGAACGCAACGCCTGCGAAATAGGCATCCGCAAACCGATCGAACGCGTCATCGCGCGCGCCTTCGAAGCCCGCCATGACCTTAGCTGCGAGATCTTCGGCGCTTGTCGATGCGACACCGCCGAATGCCAACACAGGGTCGATGTTGAGCCCGGGCGAGACACGATACTCATCGATGTCCGGAACGTAAAAGTATACTCCTACTCCCTTGATGGCCGCCTCGAAAGCGACGGCGGAGTAGTCGGTTATCACGCAATCGGCCAGTTCGAGCAAGTCAATGGTACTTGCCCCCGGAACATAGCACAGGTGCTCGTAGCGGGTAAGAAGCTCTTCATCGAAGCCTTTCTGCAGCGGATGCCCCGTGATGATGAGGTTTACGCCCGCACCCTCGAAGGCGCGCGCAAGCCCGTCAAGATAGCGGGTAAGCCAGGCGTCATCGCCCGTTCCCTTGCGAAAAGTAGGCGCGTACACCACGTTGCGCCTGCTATCTTCAAAGAAAGGATGCGCCGCTGCAAGCTTCTCGGCGGCTTGACGGCGCGAGGCGCAAGGCGCGGGATCGAGCAAGTAGTCCATGCGCGGCAAACCCGTTGCCACCACCACATCCTGCGCGTAACCGAAAGCCTCGGCATAAGCGGGAGCCGCTCCTGGCCCAGCGGCCACGATGATGTCGTACTTCTGGTGCATGCAGCCCACTTGCGCTTGCTTCGACGTTCGCCCCGAGGGCGTATCGAGCGCTTGCAAACCGAATTTCTTCACCGCGCCAAGCGCATGCCACAGCTGGATGACCGTGCGACCGCGACGCGCAGGAGGAATGCTGACCACCGGGCTGTAACCGTCGACGATGCACACCTTCGACGTACGCGAATACCACAGTTGGGCCAGCATATTGAAGGCGAACCTCACCACACCCTGCGTCTCGGGAGCGGCCAGGCATATAAGCACGCGCTCGCGAGGCAAGCGGGCCCGCAGCTCATCGACGAGCATTCGATAGTCAAGGGAAAGCGTGCTTGCCTGACGAGAGAGGAAGACAACGCGATCATGCAGGGGAAACAGCGACATAAGCGCCGAAAGGCAGCGTATGACAACAGCCAGCAATCCCATGTGCACCCTCTCCCTTCCCTTGCCGCACGTTTGAGCTGATACTTAAACCTGATCAGTTTATCCCTCTGTGCGTGCATGGCAAGCGAAACCGCCCGAGCGCCATACGAAAACCAGAGTGCAGACACCCAGCGCGTGGGACAGGTAGCCGGGATCCGCGTCCCACTCGCGCGCCCTTCGCTAGATAACGGTGATACGGCCTTCGGTGGCGGAGTACTTCTCGCTCAAAGCGCCCTGCAAGTGATCGGTGATATAGGTGATGAGCACCTGATAGTCCAGCATGCCCTCGTCGATGAGAAGCTCATTGTCCTGGAACATGATGGCGCCTCCGCCTCCCTCTTTAATGAGGTAGTTATGCGAGGCCACCGTGTAAGTGCCCTCGGGGTCGAGCGGCTCGAACGCCCCGGTTTCGCCCATGATGCGCACGTTCTTCACGCGGCGGTCCCCCTCAACGCCAGCGAAGTTACCGTTTTCGTCAAGCACTACGCTGCTTTCAATAGACGTATCGACGGTGAAGCGAAGGCCCGAAACCTGCTGGAAGGTACCATCCTCGCCTACGGCCTGGCCGTCAACGCTGGCCTCGGCTTGCACTTTCGAGCAAGCCAGCTCCAGCAAGTCGAGGATCTCCTGGCCGGTGGCCTCGACCATGCACAAGGTGTTTCCGAAGGGATGCACGGCGATGACGTCGGCGAAGATGATCTTGCCGGCGGGCAGATCGTCGCGAATGCCGCCACCGTTGACGAAGGCTACCTGCGCGCCCGAGATAGCGCGATACGCGTCGGCGCACAGGTTGCCGATGGTGGTCTCACGGTTGCGCACCAAGCGCGCGCCGTCTTCGCCATTCACGGAAAGGGCGACGTCGGACGTTGCCACCACTTCGCCAAGCATTGACTGATAGGCAGACGATTCACGCTCGATGAAGGCGGTCACCTCGGCGTCGCGCTTCGCATAGCCCGAGATGAGACCGACGGAAAGCTCCCCTTCGGGACTGATGACAAGCTGCCCGATATTGTGCAGCTTCGTGCCAGTCGAGGCCAGCAGAACCTCTTCGCCGTGAACGTTCTCCTCGATCTGGCAGGGAATGACGCTGTCCGCATGCCCATCGAGCACCGCGTCAATGCCCTCGGTGTTGCGAATGAGGTCGATCGATGAATAGGGCGCATAGTCCTCGGTGTCACCCAGGTGAGCGAGGACAACCACATAGTCGGCGCCGGCCTCGAGGCATTCGTCGACATAACCCTGCACGCAGGCGTAGAGGTCGGCCCCTTCGTTGCCAGCGGCGAAATCGTAGACGTACTCGCCGTCTTCCATGAAGTACGCCGGGGTGGACGACGTGATGCTCTCCGGGGTGGTTACGCCAATGTAAGCCACCTGAACAGCGCCATCGTAGTCGATGATCTTGTAGGGCTCGACAGCCGAAAGCGCGTTGATGCCGTCGCCGGTGTAGGTGAGGTTGCAGGCCAGATAGTCGGCTCGCGCGTCAGAAATGAGCGCACCGAGCTGGGGCGTCCCGTAATCGAACTCATGGTTTCCCGGCACAGCCAGGTCGTATCCCACCTCGTTCATGATGTCGACGATGATCTGCCCTTCAGAAATGGTACCGAGCACCTCACCCTGAATGGCGTCGCCGCAATCGACCAGCGTCACGTTGTCAGTGCGCTCGAGCATGCGATTGCGATAGGCGGCAAGGCCGGCGTAGCCGATGTCCTCGGAAATGCCGCAGTGCACGTCGTTGGTGAACAGGACGACGATCTCTTCCCGCTCGGCATCCGCCTCGGCTGTGGGCGCGGGAAGAATCTCCTCGATAGATTCCGCCGCACCGCAGCCAAGCAGCGCACCCGCCATCAAACTCGCAGATAGCGTAAGCGCAGCGAACTTGGCGAGGAAAGTCAGCCTTATTCCAGTCGTCTTGGTTGTCACGATTTCTCCTAGGAGTGCCGAAAGAAATACGATTCCATGTCCAAGACCATTGTACGAAAAACGCGGCGGGATAAGGCGAAACATCGCCTTTCCTCAAAGATCGCAAAGTTATGAAGCCGCCTGGAGACCGAAACGCTAGCGGTTCATCTCGGCTTTCAAATCACGCTCCATAAGCGCAGCAGATACCTCCGCCAGCGTGACCTCACCGGCGAGCAAGTCACGCACAGCGCAAGTGATGGGCAGCTCGACATTGCGAGCGGCTGCCAGCTTCAGCATAGGCTCGATGGCATGCGCGCCCTCGACCACCATGCGACGGCGCGCTTCGTAGTCAGCCACGCTGATGCCCTCTTTGGCGAAGGCCTCGCCGTACATTCCGTTACGCGAATGAGTGGAACCGCAGGTCACGATAAGGTCTCCGACGCCGGCAAGACCCAGGCAGGTTTCGTGCTTGCCGCCACAGGCTTCCACCAGACGAGTGATCTCGGCAAGGCCGCGCGTCATGAGCAACGCGATGGTGTTATCGCCGAACCCAGCTCCACGCGCGATGCCGCAGGCGATGGCGATGACGTTCTTCGCGGCACCGCAGAGGCTGACGCCCAGCGGATCGTCGCTGGCATACAGCCTGAAGTAGTCGCGCGCAAGCAGCTTCTGGAAGAACACGGCGGTTTCGAGGCGTTCGCTGGCAATGACCGCACCCGCAAGCGCGCCGTGCGAAAGCTCTTCCGCGTGGTTGGGGCCCGAAAGCACGGCAAGGCGATGCTTTCCGCCCAAAACGTCGGCGACGGCGTCAATGAGCGGACGCTCACCGGAAAGGTCGAGGCCCTTCGACAGGATGAGCACCGGCGTTTCCTTAGGCAGGGAGCCTGCCATTTGCTCGGCAACGTTGACCACGCCAAACGAAGGCGTGGCGATGATGACGGCGCGACAGCCCTCGATGGCCTGCGTTACGTCGTTGGTAGCCCACACGCGCTCGAGGTCGCAATGCGAAAGGAACGAGGTGTTGCGCTTGTGTTCGTTGATGGCAGAGGCCTCCTCGGCAAGGAAAGCCCATAGGCGCACATCTTCCCCACCACTGGACAAAAGCCACGAGATAGCAGTTCCAAAGGAGCCAGCGCCGATGACGGCCACGGGGGCAGAAGCAGTTTGAGTCATGGAAACCTCGATGATCCGGAGATGCAGTTGATACCAGCATGATACCCGAAGGCGCGCCCCGCCCGTGTCCAAGCCAGTCGAAAGCACAATTGGAGCAGACGGCTGAACCCGCCTGAAAGCTCACAACCGAACATCTGCCGCCCCGCGTGCCGTTGACGAGGCGTAGCTTGCTCCCGTATGTTCAATTTTGATATACTCGCTGCATATTTTGAACACAGGGAGTTTCCATGACCTTAAGCAAGAAAGAGTTCGCTGTCCTCAACGCCTTGACGAAGGACAGTTCGGCAACGCAAAGGGAGATAGCCGCAATCTCGGGCCTTTCCCTCGGCACCGTCAACTCCACGAGAAAAAGCCTTACGACTGCCGGCTTAATCGACGAGGCGGGCATCACGCCCGCAGGGCAAGAGGCGCTTAAGCCCTATCGCATTGAAAACGCCGTCATCATGGCGGCCGGCCTCTCATCCCGCTTTGTCCCCATCTCCTACGAAAAGCCCAAGGGCCTTCTGCACGTGCGCGGCGAGGTACTCATCGAGCGCCAAATCGAGCAGCTCATGGCAGCCGGCATCACCGACATCACCGTCGTCGTCGGATACAAAGGCGAATACTTCCTCTACCTTGAGGACAAGTACGGCGTCTCCATCGCGTTCAACCGCGAATACGCCTCGCGGAACAACAACTCCTCGCTCAAGGCGGTTGCAAACCGCCTAGGAAACACCTACATCTGCTCATCGGACAACTACTTCACCGAAAACCCCTTCGAGCAATACGCATGGAAGGCCTTCTACTCGGCCGCGTACTCCGAAGGGCGCACCAACGAATGGTGCATCAAGGTCGACGCACGCGACCGCATCACCTCGGTCACCATCGGCGGGTCAGATGCCTGGTACATGGTGGGGCACGTGTATTTCGACCGCGCCTTCTCGAAAACATTCGTCGAAATCCTCAACGAGGAATACGACCTCCCCGAAACAGCCGACAAGTTGTGGGAGGACATCTACCTCGACCACATCGACGAACTCGAGATGCTCATCAAGCGCTACGACGCCGGCATCATCCAGGAGTTCGACTCCCTCGACGAGCTGCGTGCCTTCGACCCACTGTTTCTCGAAAACCTCGACTCGGAGGTCTTCGACAACATCGTCAACGTGCTCGGCTGCACCAAGGCGGAAATTCACGACGTTTACCCGCTCAAGCAAGGCCTCACGAACCTCTCCTGCCACTTCAGCACGCATGACGGCGAGTACGTGTACCGGCATCCCGGCATTGGCACCGAAAACCTCATCGACCGCAAGGCCGAGGCAGCCGCACAGCGGATGGCGCGTGAACTGGGCATTGACGACACGTTCATTCACGAAGACGCCGAGCGAGGCTGGAAGATCTCGCGGTTCATCCCCAACTGCCGCCAGCTTGACCCCCACGACCCCGAGCAGGTGGCCCGCGCGATGGAGATGGCTCGCACGCTCCACCAAATCGAGGTGGAATCCGACCGCGCCTTCGACTTCTTCCTCGAGGGAAAGCGCTACGAGTCCATTCTCCTGGAGAAGGGGCCCATCGATGTCCCCGGTTATTGGGAGATGGCCGAGAAGGCACGCCGCCTCCACGAGCATGCCGAAGCGGATGGCGCCCCGAAGTGCCTTACCCACAACGACTTCTTCTACCTGAACTTCCTCATCGACGAAAGCGGCAAGTTCTACCTCATCGACTGGGAATACGCAGGTCGCGGCGACTACGCCAACGATTTCGGCACGTTTACCGTGTGCTGTGAGCTTTCGGAGGAAGAGGCGCGCGCAGCCCTTGACGCCTACTTCGGCAGGCCCGCCACCTTCGAGGAAATGCGCCACAACTTCTCCTTCGTGGCGCTTGCCGGCTGGTGCTGGTACGTCTGGTCGCTCGTCAAGGAAGCTGAGGGCGACTTCGTAGGCGAATGGCTCTACATCTACTATCGCTACGCGAAAGACTACATGGACAAAGTCCTCAACTGGTACGAAAACGAAAATGAGACGGAAGAGGAGGATCGGTAAATGAAATACGGTCTGCTCAGCGGCCTTTTGTGGGGCCTTGACACAGTGGTGCTCGGCATCGGCCTTTCCATGGCACCTTATATCGGCACCGCGGAGGCCATTGCCTTCGCCGCCATCGCCAGCTCGTTTCTGCATGACGCGTTTTGCGCCGTGTGGCTATGGATATACATGGCCGCCAAGGGCCGCTTGAAGGACACGCTCGCGGCGCTCAAGACCCGCAGCGGCAAGGTAGTCATCCTCGGCGCCCTCCTGGGAGGCCCCATCGGCATGACCGGATACGTCATCGCCATCAACAACATCGGCGCTGGGTACACGGCCATCATCTCGTCGTTCTACCCCGCCTTCGGCACCGTCATGGCCGTCCTTCTGCTCAAGGAGAAGATGACGTGGAAGCAGGTCATCGCCCTCATGGTGGCACTCGGCGGCATCGTGGCAATGGGAATGCTGTCCATGGACTCCACCGTCCCCGGCAACCCCGTCGTCGGCCTCATTGCCGCAGCGGCCTGCGTTATCGGCTGGGGCTCTGAGGCCGTGCTCTGCGCGTGGGGCATGCGCGACGACGCCGTCGACAACGAGACGGCCCTCCACATTCGCGAAACCACGTCTGCGCTGGTATACGCCATCGTGGTCCTGCCCTTGTTCGGCGCATGGGCCTTCACCGCGCATGCATTCCCCAGCTTGGCAACGGGCGTCGTGGCCCTCGCAGGCCTCGCAGGCGCCGTCTCCTACCTGTTCTACTACAAGGCCATCGGGCGCATCGGCGCAGCGAAGGGCATGGCCCTCAACATCTCCTACTCCGCTTGGGCGGTCCTGTTCGGCCTCATCCTGCTCGGCTCCGTTCCCGGCGTCGTCCAGATCATCTGCTGCGTCGCCATCCTGTGCGGCACCGTGCTCGCCGCAAGCGATTGGAAGGAGCTTTTCAGTCGCACGGGCGCATCGCAGGGCTAATGCTCGTATACAATACCTCCAACGCCTTTTGACGAACCTACGGGAGCCTCGCAACAAGCGGGGCTCCTTGAGTATAAGGAGAGCACCTATGACCGTCACCGTCAAGCGAGGCCTTGCTTGGGCTGCGGCCCTTGCCGCCGCAGCATGCCTGGCCCTCACGCTCGCAACGCCGCTTTCGGCCCTTGCCAATGAAACCGAGGCCGCGCAAGACGCCCCAACCGCCGAAGTTCTCGCCACCGCGGCGGAACCCATCAGTGACGCCGCCGACGAAGCCGTCGAAAAGCCCAACTCAATCGAGGAAGCCGTCCTACTCGACGATTCGACGGAAGACGAGGCTGGCGAAGGCGAACTTGGAACGCAAGCCCCCGATACCGACGAGGCAGATAAGCCCGCAGCCCTCAAGCCCGGCTGGAACAAAGCGGAAGACGGCACATGGCGCTACGGCCTCGCAGACGGAAGCGCCAAGACCGGCTGGGTCAAGCTCAAGGGTATCTGGTACTGGCTGGATCCCGCAAATGACGGCGTCATGGTCACGGGCCTTCAAACCATCGGCGGCAAAAACTACCACTTCAGGCCTTCGGGAGCCATGTCCATTGGCTGGGCCAAACACGACGGCACCTGGTACTACGCCACCTCGTCCGGCGCCCTCAAGACTGGTTGGGTCAAGCTCAAGAACATCTGGTATTGGCTCGAGCCCGCAAACGGTGGGGCCATGGCAACTGGCCTGTTCGAGGCAAAAGGAGAATGGTTCACCGCTGCGCAAAGCGGCGCCGTGTTCCTGAATACCTGGGCCAACGTCGACGGAAAGCGCTATCGCGTTGACGCTCGCGGAGAAACCCTGACGGGATGGCTTGACGAAGCCGGAAAAACCTACTGGCTCGACCCCGAGCTTCACGGCGCATGCGCAACGGGCTTCTTCGCCGTTGACGGTGTCGACTACTGCGCAGACGAAACAGGCAGCGTACTCAAATCTCAATGGGTTGAACGCGAAGGCGTCCTTCTGCTCGCAGGATCTAACGGCGCGCTCGTCTTGGAAGGCTCCCAAACCGCCGATGGATTGATGAGGGTAAAGGCGGGTCAGGGCGTTCCCACATCCGGCTGGATCGAGGCAGGCGGCTGCAAGCTCTACGCCAATGCGGGGGGTATCCTCGCGACGGGCTGGATCGAGTCGGACGAGCAGCTGTTCTGGGCAAACGCACAGGGCCTTGTGCAAACCGGCTGGGAAAAGATCGAGGGATCTTGGTATTACTTCGATGCAAACGGCGCCATGGCAACCGGCTGGGTTAAGGACGCTGGCACTTGGTACTACCTGGCCGAAGACGGAAAGATGCTCACCGGCTGGCTCGAGCTGGGCGGGGATAAGTACTACCTCAAGAGCAATGGCGCCATGGCCACCGGAACCTGCCTCATTGGCGACCAGGCCTACAGGTTTGGCAACAACGGCAAGCTCATCTCGATCGAAAAGCAGATAACCGCGAAGGCACAGACATTCTCGAGCAACACCGACTGGCTCATCCTCGTGGATACCACCGAGAACAAGGTGGCGGTGTTCAAGGGCAAGAAGGGCAACTGGAACATCCAGCATTATTGGACCTGCACCTCGGGAGCTCCTTGGTCCCCTACCGTGAAAGGCTCGTTCACCGTAGGTAATCGCGGAACCCATTTCGGAGAGGAAAAGGGCTACACCTGCTGGTACTGGACCCAGTTCTGCGGCGACTACCTGTTCCATTCGGTTCTGTACAACCCCTACAGCAAGACGAGCATCCAGGACGGGCGCCTCGGGCAGAATCTTTCCCACGGCTGCATCCGCTTGGATATCGACAACGCCAAGTGGATCTACGACAACATCCCCCGCGGCACGAAGGTGTACGTGTACTA
>JAFSHA010000076.1 GCA_017440565.1 Eggerthellaceae bacterium
CTGTAGAGTGTCCATGGTGGCCGTTGCCTTTCTCTCGAATCGTTTACTTCTGCAAAAGTCGATTCTAGGCAATGGCCGCTTCCGTCTCAAAGCGGCCCGTGACACCAACGTTCGGCACGCGATCGCAACGTGAATCATGAGTTAACGGGAATCATGCAGAGAAGGACGCTCAACACTCTGAAACAAACCATGCTGGTTCAAATCAGGCGGCACCCACGAAAGACGATATGAGCAGGACACAACAAAGAAGCCCCTCCTGCATGCATATCCGCGGATTAGGCCGACAATGTGAGTGTCTAATTCGCCAAGCGGCCATGCCGCACTCATGGAAGGGGCTTCCAATGATGAATGCTACCACCTTTGTAGGGCTCGACGTTCATGCGCGTTCGATAAAGGCCTCGGCGCTCGACGTGGTGACAGGCGAGGTATCCAACGCGACCTTCGGCTACGACCACGTCGCCGTGGCCGAATGGGTCCGATCGCTCCCGCAGCCGGCCAAATGCGCGTACGAGTCCGGCGTCACCGGCTTCGACCTGCAGAAGAAGCTATCCGCGCTGGGAATCGACTGCGTCGTCGGCGCGGTGTCGAAAATGATCAAGCCGGCTGCCGACCGCAAGCGCAAGAACGACCGCAACGACGCCGCCTTCCTCGCCAGGATGCTCTCGGTGGGCAACGTCGTGGAGGTCTGGGTCCCGGACGACGGCTGCGAGGCCGCCCGCGACCTGGCCCGCGCGCTCGAGGACGCTCGGGAAGAGGTCACGCGCTCCAAGCAGCTGATGTCGAAGTTCCTGCTCAGGCACGGCCACGTGTTCGACGAAACCACCCCGACGGGGCGGCGCAAGAAGAACTGGACGGCGGCCTACTGGGCATGGGCGAACTCGATCTCGTTCGCGGAGAAGGCCGACAACGACGCGCTCGCCTACTACGTCGACCGCGTGAGATCGGCGTGCGAGGAGAAGGCCCGCCTGGAGAAGCTTGTCGCAGCCGAAGCCTCAAAACCCCGCTGGAAAAGGCGGGTCGATTCGCTGCGCTGCCTAAAGGGGGTCGACGTCGCCACGGCCGCCGACCTGGTCTTCGAGGCCGGTGAGTTCGCGCGGTTCAAGAACGCGCGCTCCTTCGCCGCGTGGATCGGGCTCACGCCCTCCGAGCACTCGAGTGGGGAGAGCGTGCACAAGGGCGGGATCACCAAGGCGGGCAACAGGCACCTGCGACGCGCGCTCGTCGAGTCCGCCTGGCACTATCTCGGCTGTTCCGCGCACTCCAAGGAGATGGCTCCGGGGCAGGCGCCGGACCCGGCGGCCAGGAGACACGCCACGAAAGGGGTGAGGAGGCTCGTCGAGCGGCGGGAAGCGCTCCTGGAGCGGGGCGTCCACAAGAACAAGGCCAACGTGGCGACGGCCCGCGAGCTCGCATGCTGGGCGTGGGCGGTCGGCCTCATGGCCGAGGGGCATAACGCATAAGCATCGTCGGCCACGACATAGGGCCATCCTTCCCGAATCGCGGTAAATCCGAGGCCGTTGGGGCGGATTCCAGTCTTTCTTTTTGCGAGCACCATCAAGTGCCACCCGCGTCAAAAGACTGTCAAACGACGAGACAACCCCAGCCGTAGCAACGGATTGCCCAGCGCACATGCGCCATGGGCGGATATTAAACTGCAAAGACGAGCGTCGGAAAGACACGCCGAGGTCGCCGTGATCGGGTCGAGATAGAGGAAGGGCCTGGCCCCGGACATCAGGGGCCAGGCCCAATTTTGCCTATTGACAATGTCCTGCTCATATTAAAGAAGGCAGCTCCTTTCATTCGGAGCTGCCCTTCGTTCGCTTTACCAGTTAACTTAAGCGTTACTGCAGCGGAATTTCACCCTCGAGAACAGCGTCAAGGCTACGCTCGGGAGTTGTGTCGTCCATGTAGTGGTCGAACTCGTCAAGCACTTCTTGCTCGGGCTCTTTCGTGAGCAGCGACACAACGACGATGGCAATGCAGCTGCACAGGAATGCAGGCAGCAGCTCGTAGATGCCAAACACGCCGCCAATCGGCTTGATCAGGTTGTGCCAGATGAGGACCATCGCAGCGCCCGTGACCATGCCTGCAATCGCACCCGCTTTGTTCGTGCGACGCCAGTAGAGGCTGAACAGCGTGAGCGGACCGAACGATGCGCCGAGGCCGGCCCATGCGTACGACACGACGTTAAAGATGACCGAATTCTCGTCCCATGCTATGAAGCAACCGAAGATCAACACACACGCCAGCGTGATGCGCGACACGATGAGCACCTGGTTGTCGGTCGCGTTCTTCTTGAAAACGCCGCGGAATATGTTCTCGGCCACTGACGAGCCTGTAATCAGAAGGTACGACGATGCGGACGACATCGAAGCTGCGAGGATGCCCGACACGACCAGGCCGCAGAAGAACGCAGGGAGCATCATCTTGGAGAGCACGATGAAGATGCTCTCAGCAGCCGACTGCGTCAGCAGCTCTGCCGGGATGATGGCGCGGCCGATCATACCGATCATGACGGCGCAGAACATCGAGA
>JAFSHA010000077.1 GCA_017440565.1 Eggerthellaceae bacterium
TTGGCATCAAGGCCATGCAGGAGCAGGGCAACACCGGCGTGAAGAGCCTGCAGGACATTCACGCGGACATCACGTACTAAACCGCGATTTCACGTTTGCTTGAAAAGCGGGTGCGGCAACGCACCCGCTTTTTTCATGGGCGCGCGAATGGACAAGGGCGCGTTGCCTGGCTCAAACGAATCGGAGCGCATCGCAGCGCTTCGGGGTTGCAGAAAAAATCAGATCGTTTGGTTTTCCAGAAAAATGAGGCGAACTACGTCAGCACCCGAAATCGGACACACTCTTTGCCCCATAAGCCTAAGCCGTACTTCACGCTTAGACGGGACGCACCCGAAGCATGAAGAAGCCCCGGGGGGATCCGAGGCTTCTTCGCAGAAAGGGAAGTTCTTTTGCGGAGGAGGGGCTCCGCTGTTTTGGCGGATTGGGGAGGAGGAGAGCCGCCATTTGTAAGTACATAGGAGAGATTCTTCTTACCTGTCTTGCTTGTTTTATATGTTACCATTTTTATAACATTTTGCAAGCACTTTTTTCGACTTTCTCTCCCCTTTTGCGCATTTCGTTTTAGTTGCTTTCGTTTCAAACCATCCAAAACGAATCGCCCCAATCAAATTGCTCCAGCCGAAGCGACTGGTCCAAATGAATTGCCTCAAACGAGTCATCTCAGCTGAAACAAACCGCCTCAAGCCAAATCGCCTCATCTGAGGCGGGCCGCCTCAAGCGAATTGTTTTGGCTGAAGCAGGCTGCTTCAGCCAAAATTGCATCAGCCGAGGAGAATTGCCCCGGTTGAATTCCCTCAAGCGAGTCAACTCAACTGAAACGGGCTGCCGCAATCTGACTTCGATCACATCGCAATCATATTACGGCTAAGCCGAATGAACCCAACCTGTGCAGGAGCAGTCCACCCTATTTGGAAGAGCCCGTGCCACCGGCCGAACCAGAGCCGGAAGATCCAGAAGAGCCAGAAGAGGAATTGGAAGATGAGCCGGTGGAGCCACTGGCGGTCGAGCCACCCACGATCACAGCCTCTTCGTCGTATTCAATCAAAGAGCCCGTCTTGGCGTCGATGACATAATCGTAGCTTACGCCCTTCGCATCGAATTCGATGTCATACACCTCGACGCCACCCTCCGTCTTCTTCTCGACCTTGACGTTGGTGGCATCAGAGGCAAGCACTCCGGCATCCTCGAATGCAATGGCCTTCGCCTCATCCTCGCTCATGACCTTCGTGGCATCTTGCCCGCCAACAACGGACTCGCCCTCGACGATGGTTTCCTCAACAACGCCGCCCGGCGTGTCGGTAGCCGTCGTATCCTGCGCCGCACACCCAGCCAGCGCAGAAAGGCCCAGGGCGGAAGCCACCGCCACAACTGGCACAACGCGAGTAAAAAGGTTCTTTCTCATAGTCGATCTCCCTTCGAGACGCAGTCGCGCGGAAGGCATGCTCGATCCGCGCCCAATCAAGCGACTAAGGCGTCGCGTCGATTATTCTTGCATCGGAGACCCTGTCGAAAGCATCCCGCCCATCAGCCGAAACCAAGCCGAGGAGGCTTCGTTTTCCTTCCGAAAGATCACGTGGTATGTTTCACGTGAAACATTCCACAGCCCAAGCCCGCGCTCGAAGTCGACGCCGAGCACGCACCTCGCGAACAGCGCGCTCCGCCAATTTGCATGCGACGGAGCGGCGAAAGAAAGCAGCGCGTATTTTGAATGCCTCAAACCCGCCCCGTCGCCCACGCATCAAGCGGAATAAGCTCGAGCGGCTTGCGCGTTGTTTCAATCTAAAGCCAGAAAGCCGGAGTGTTTCACGTGAAACACTCCGGCCCTTCGCTTCCTCTTGTCTTGAAATAAACGCGAGGGGAAATTTAGAAACCCCACATGCGCACTTCGGGCTCCAAACGCACGCCGCTTTCGACAAGCACGCGTTCCTGAACCTGGGAAATAAGCTCGCGCACATCGGCAGCCGTGGCTCCGCCAGCGTTCACCACGAACCCAGCATGCTTGGTAGAGACCTGCGCTCCGCCAACAGCATGCCCCATAAGCCCGGCGTCTTGGATAAGCTTGCCTGCGAAATAACCCTCCGGACGCTTGAACGTACTGCCCGCGCTGGGCATTTCGAGCGGCTGCTTTTCAGCGCGACGCGCCTGCAGATCATCCATACGCGCGCGGATCTCGCCAGAATCGCCTTCACGCAGTTGCAAAACCGCCTCAAGAACAATGTAACCTGAGTCATCCATCATGCTATGACGGTACGACCAATCCGCCTCCTGCGCGCTCACCTCAACCACCGCGCCCTCGGGCGTCAGACAGGTAAGCGCAACGGCCACGTCCTTAAACTCGCCATCGTACGCGCCGGCGTTCATAATGGCCGCGCCGCCGATTGTTCCGGGAATTCCGCAGGCGAACTCGTAGCCCGAAAGGCCCGCAGCGCAGGCTGCTTCTGCCACTTCGGCGTTCGAGGCCCCCGCCTCGACGATCATCTTCGTCCCCTCCACGCGAATTGCGGAAAGGTTCTCCGCAATCCTTAAAACCACGCCGCGCACGCCCTCGTCGGAAACCAGCAAATCGCTTCCCAAACCAAGAACATGCAGGTCAACGCCGTGTTGCGCACAACATTGTTGAATATATTCCACATCGCTAACGCGTTCGGGCACAACAAGCCACTCAGCCGGCCCGCCAATCTTAAACGTCGTGTACTCGCCTAGCGGCACATTCTCGAAAACGTTTTCCTCACCAGCGTAGAAACGCAACTGCGCGCCGAAGTCGGTTCCCACCATCATGCACACGCCGTCCTTGCAGCACACGCCCGCTGGAGCGGTCTCGGCTGCCAGCGCCTCAAACGCCGCCCAGGGATCTGCCGGGCATTCTTCAGCACCAGAGACATCAACGTCACCAACACCGTCAAACCCGCCGAAAGCGCTGGCGTCACCCGATTCAACAGCTCCGCAACCAATCACTTCCTCGCGCTCGTCAAAACCCATTGCCTGACCTTTCCTCGACATTCGAACGACAATATTATACCCGCCCCTTCTTGTTATACTTTCCCCATCGCTTACCCCGAGGGAAAGGAATCCCATGGCAGTTGAGTACACCTTCGAGACCTTTGACGGAACGAAGCTGTTCGGAAAGATCGACGCTGTCGAAGACCCGCGCGCGGTCATCGTCATCGTGCACGGCCTGTGCGAGCATCAGGGTCGCTACGATTATCTGACCATGCGCCTGAACGCGCAGGGCTATTCGGTTTACCGCTTCGATCATCGCGGCCACGGGCGCAGCGAAGGCCAGAAGATCTACTTCTCGAGCTTCGAGGAAGTGGCCAAGGACGTCGACGTCGTAATCGAGCGCGCGTTCGTAGACAACCCCATGGTTCCCCTGTACATCATCGGCCACAGCATGGGCGGTTTCGCCGCCGCGCTTTACGGCACCACGTTCCCGGGCAAGGTGGATGGCTACGTGCTTTCCGGCGCCTGGACGCGCGACAACAAGGGCCTGACGAAGGCCGCCGTGGCCGCTCCCGCCGACGACCTGTTCTACATTCCCAATGAGCTGGGCGACGGCGTTTGCTCCGACCCCGCCGTGGGCCGCGCCTACGAGGCCGACCCGTACGTGGAAAAGCAGATGTCGCTTGGCCTGTTCCGCGCGGTCAACGCCGGCCAGAACTGGATGCGCGAGAACGCGGCGGAGTTCATCGACCCGGTCATCTTGCTGCACGGCGCCGACGACGGCTTGGTCGATGTTTCCGACAGCCTGGAGTTCTTCCAGGAAATCGGCTCGACCGACAAGAGCCTGCGCGTGTATGCCGGCCTGCTGCACGAGATCTTCAACGAGTACGACAAGGACGCCGTGATCGAGGATGCGCTCGAGTGGCTTTCCGGTCACGCCGACCTCATCGAGTTCGGTTTTGAGGACATCGAATTCGAAGAGGACGTCGAGGAATAGAACGCGCCACGCCAGCGGCGGCCGCGCGGTCGCTCGAAAGCTTTGACCTGCATTCGCGCCGAAATCGACAACGGCTTCTGCTTACGAAAAGGTCCGGGCGAGAATTATTCTCACCCGGACCTTTTGCGCGAACGCTATGCAAGCAAGCGGTCGGTCATCGCATCGTTTCAGCAAAAGCGTTTTCGCGAAACTCATTCCGCTTTTGTTCGCCCAAAGCAGAATGCGCCGTATTCGCTAGGCGATTTCCACAACCTCAATCTCGAACGTGAGCGCCTTGCCCGCCAGCTCGTGATTGGTGTCGAGGAACAGCTTCTCGTCCTCGACCTTCAGGCACGTCGCCGGCATGGGGCCATACGGCGTGGAAAGCATCACCGGCACGCCGATGGGCATCTGCTCCCAATTGGGGAACTGAGCGCACGGAACCTGCAGCACGCGCGCGGGATCGTATTCGCCGTAAGCCTCGGCGGGCTCCAGGCGAACGGTACGCTTCTCGCCCAGTTCCATTTCCGCAACCGCCGCGTCAAAACCAGCGATCATCTGGCCAGCGCCAACCGTGAACTCGATGGGCTCGCCACGATCGTAGCTGCAGTCGAACTGCGTGCCGTCGTCAAGCGTGCCGCGATAATGCGCCTTGACCTTCTTACCCTGAGCAACCATGTTTGTCTCCTTTGGTTTGCCTCGTTTGTTTGCCGTTACAAGGATAGCCGTGTTGAGCGCACATCGGCGGACAATTTACGAATCGGATGAGGAAACAAGCCAACGCCGGGTCATCCGAGGCACGAATTCGGCGCCGAAGCCGAACCCGACGAATCAAGCAGGGTTGCCCTTCACGGAAGAAAGCCGGGGCGAGGCCTTCTCGCCTAAGCCGTCGGAGCCGTCGGAGCCGTCGGGGCAAAGCTCCGAACAGCGCCACCCCCTCAACCGTCGGCAAACATGCCCGCCCCCGCAAAAAAACTGCTGCTACAATTACCCCTCATGAACAAAACGCTCACATACGCGCTTCTGGTTTTCCTGGCCGGATCAAGCTACGGATTCATCGTCCCCGCCATCAAGATTGCCGAATCGATTGACATTCACGCGGCTGACTTCCTTCCCCTTCAGTACCTCATGGCCTTCCTCCTCATGACCGGGCTTACCATGCTCAAGCGCATCAAGCTTCCAACCCCGCGTGAGCTGGCGAAGCTGGCGTGCGTGGGTATTCTCACCGCTTGCACCTCGCTGTGCTACTACCGCGCGGTCGCGCTGCTTCCCAGCGCGGTTGCCCTCACGCTTCTGTTCCAGTTCGTGTGGATCGGAATCATCCTGAATGCCATCACGCAGCGCAGGCTTCCCGGCCGAACCACCGTTATCGCCGTGATCATCGTGCTTGTCGGCACTGTCCTAGCGGCGGGAATATTCGACATGAGCATCGCATCGCTCAACCCCGCAGGCATTGCGTTCGGTTTGGGTAGCGCCGTGTTCTACTCGTTGTTCCTATTCGTCTCGGGGCGCATAAGCTCCGACTACGCCGTACCGCTTCGCACCACCATGTTGTCGCTCGGCGGCTTCATCACCACCACTGCCATGAACCCCGGTTTCGTTTCCGTCGTCCTTGACAATGAGCTCACCTGGCCCGTTGCCCTCGTGATGTCGTTTCTGGGAATCATCATTCCCACAAGCCTCATTTCGCTGGCCAGCCCCAAGCTCGATGCCAGCGTGGTGACCATCATGGCCTCAAGCGAGCTTCCCGTCGGCGTTTTGGCCGCATGGGTCATCGTCGCCGACACACCCACCCCCGCCGCACTTGCCGGCGTGATCCTCGTTCTTGCCGGCATCGTTTACAACCAGTGGCCCGCTTTGAAGGGAATCTTGCGGAAAAATCAAGCCAGCTAGAATCATTCTGCTTCAAACCAACCAAAACGAAACGCACAGACTCTGCAAGCCCTCGCCAACCACCATATTCCGCACGATTTGAACTGAACTGCCCCAGCTCAATCTAGTTCAAATCAACTCAACTCAAGCAAACCTAGCTCGGCTCGGCCCGGCCCGACCCGACCCGACCAAGCTCTTTTCATCTCAATCCAATCTGATTTAGTTCATTCTGTTTCAAACCATTTTGATTCAAACCAACTAAAGCAAAACGGACGGGGCTTGCGAATCTGCGCAAACCCCACCCGAGCATTCCCGCGAACCCTTTCCGCAGGGGAATACGACTTTCTTACTTCATCTTGGACTCGGCAGGATGCGGCAGCTCGGCGGCGCCCAGCTTGCTGGCGATCTCACGGTCGATGGCGCCCTCGGGCGTCGGCGGGTTCACCTCGAACTCAACCGGCTTGGTAACCAAGCTCACGAGCGGTACAACCACCAGCGAAAGGATCATGGCAATCGCGCCCGCATTGATGGGGCTGGCAATGATGACTACGCCCAGCATGCCGGCGATCATATTGCCCGAGGTCAAGCCCACGCCGATGGCAAAGCTCGTCCACACGGCAGCCTTCGAGATGCGTCCGCTGTACAAACCCCACAGGAAGGGGCCCAGGAACGAACCGGCGATGGCGCCCCACGAAATACCCATGAGCTGAGCGATGAACGTCACCGAGGAGTTGTACTGGAAGATGGCGATGGCCGCCGAAAGCGCCACGAACACGGCCAGCAGCACGCGCATGCACCACACCTGCTTACGCTCGTTCATGTCCTTCACGATGTTGCCCTTGATCAGGTCAAGCGTAAGCGTCGAAGACGAAGTGAGCACCAACGAAGACAGCGTAGACATCGACGCGGAAAGAACCAGCACCACCACAAGGCCGATCATGAGATCAGGCAACGTCGACAGCATGGTGGGCACGATGGAGTCGTACACCGGCTGGCCGTTGGCACCCATGACCACCTGGTCGCCGTACAGACGACCCCAGCCGCCGAGGAAGTAGCTGCCACCCGCAACGAACAGCGCGAACACGGTGGAGATGATGGCGCCCTGCTTGATAGCCGAGCCGCTCTTGATGGCGTAAAACTTCTGCACCATCTGCGGAAGGCCCCAGGTGCCCAGAGAGGTGAGAATCACAACACCCAGCAGGTTCAGCGGGTCGGGGCCCAGAATGCTCACGAACGCGCCGGACATTTCCACGCCCTCGGCCTCGACGTGCGAAAGCGAGGTCATAGCCTCCATGAAGCCGCCGTTGTTGCTGAGCACGATGCCGATAACCGCGACAATGCCGACCAGCATCACGCATCCCTGAATGAAATCGTTCATAACGGTTGCCATGTAACCGCCCACAACCACGTAAATGCACGTAATGATCGACATGGCCAGCACGCATGCCTCATAAGGAACGCCGAACGCCATCTCGAACAGGCGGGAAAGGCCGTTGAATACCGACGCGGAATACGGAATGAGGAACACGAAGATGATGGCCGCCGAGGCGATGCGCAGCGCGCTTGACTCATAGCGCTTGCCGAAGAACTCCGGCATGGTGGTGGCCTTCAGACGATGCGTCATCTCGCGCGTGCGGGGTCCAAGCACCCACCATGCAAGCAGGCTGCCGATAATCACGTTGCCAAGGCCGATCCACGTTGCCGCCAGGCCATACTTCCATCCGAACTGGCCGGCGTATCCGATGAAGATAACCGCCGAGAAGTAGCTGGTGCCGTACGCGAACGCCGAGAGCCACGGGCCCACATCGCGGCCGCCGAGCACGAATCCGTCGACGCTTTTCGATGATTGCCGGCAGTACACGCCGATGCCAATGGCTATCACGGCGAAGATAACTACCATCAAAATCTTTGCGAGCATGATGATTTTCCTTTGCTTAATTAGGCTGAATAGGCTGGTCAGGAGGCCCCGAGGGCTGGACCCGAGGCCTCCCGATGTATCTCGAGGGAAAGCCGTGCGGCAAGCAAATGATTCTGAAAAAGGAAACGGAAAGACATTCGCCTGCCAAAACGGCAAACCCCTGAAACCAAGGGGGGCGAAGGCGCACGCGACAAGATCACGGGTGCATTAAAAAAGCACCCGGAAGATCCCGCGTGCTAGCAATATCGATAGGAATAATAGAGGGAGAAGCCGGGCGTTGCGCCCTGGGCGATACTCTGCTGAGCGACATGCTGGCTCATGACCGCGCTATCTGCGGCCGTGGCGTGCATGATATGTCGTCCCGTGAAAATCATGTTGGGCACTTTAGCACAGTGGAGCATTCTTTGTGAAGGACTTTTCCGCAGCTTTTTCAAAGCGGAAACATTTCGCCCCTCAGACGCGGCGGGGCAACCTACAGTTCATCGAGCTCGGCAAGGAGGAGCTTCTTCTCCTGATTGAGCTTGCGCAGGTGCGCGTTGAGCGTATCGAGCGTCCTGTTCGCGGAAACCACCTGGACGACGCCCCACACGGTGGCCGTGGTGGCGGCGGCGGCCACAAAGCCGAACAGACCCATGGGTCGGCGGATGGTGAACAGCGCAACCACGGCCCCGATTGCGGCCATGATCATGCCGTTGCGGCGCTCGTCAGATACCTCGTCACGCTGCGCTACCAGCTGCGCACGCGCTGCGGCGATGCCGGCAAGCCTTGCCTCGATGTTCGCGCGCGAACCTTCCTGCGCGGCCGAGGAACGCCCGCCGCGGCCGACCTGCCCCTTCGTGCCCTTTCCCGAGGTCAGGTATGCATACGCCTCTTGCAGGTTCTTGAATTGCTCGGTTGCGCGCTCCTGCAGCTTCTTGTTGCTGGCGAACTTGTCGGGATGCAGAATCTGGGCCGTCTCCTTGTAGGCGGTCTTGATCTCATCGGCCGTGGCGTCATCGCCCAAGCCCAGTATGTGCAATGCTTCCAAGCGATTCATGGGCACCCCTTCGCGCTCGCGCGCGTTCGTTCGTTTCGTTCGTTTCGTTCGTTTCGTTCGTTTCGTTCGTTTCGTTCGCGGAAAATCCTAGCACGCCTTGCGCAAAACACGCATGCTTTTGACGCAGGGCGGCAATAAAAGCAGAATCGACGCGGCCAATGCCGCAAGAGACGGCGCATCGAGCACCGCATATGACGCCGGCAGCCCGCCCGCAAACGCAAAGCTTGGCGCAAAGTACAAAAAGTCGAACGCTATGTGCACGAGTATGGGCCACCACAGCGAGCGACGGGCCAGAACAAGCGCGCACATGCACACCCCGAACAAAAACGCCTGCGCGAACTTCAAAGCGAGCGCCAAGCAGGCGGCAGCATCAAGTTCGGCGCTCGAAATCGAAAGGGACGAAACCACGTGCGCACCGGCAAATGCAACCGTGCTTATCAAAACCGCCAGCACCATCGCAAAACCGGGTTGTGCGGCCCATCGCTTCACGCGCGAGAGCCCCTCGGCCAGGACGTACAGAAGCAAACCGCGAAACATTGCCTCCTCGATCACGCCGGCCTCGATGCTTTCCCACAGCAGCTCTAGGGCAAGCGCTGCAAGCGAAATCACCGCCCCGTCTGCATGAACGAAACCATCGGTGCGTATCCCCATCGTGACGACAAAGGCAGCCGAACAAGCAGCCAAAGCCGATGCTATCACCCACAGCGCGACGCCCCTCGCCTCGCTGCGCGCTGCCGCACAGCGAGCCACCCCGCAGCCCTCGCCGGCCCCGCAACGCCCGCTCCCTTCGCTGGAAACAACCTCACGACTCGGAGCTTCTTCGCGATGCATTGCCTCACGCGGCACGTCTTCGCTGCTATGTTCGCTCAAATTCATCATGCATGCAGTATAGTGTGTTAGCTTGCTGAGAGAACGCGAACGATAGCCGCAATCACATCAATGCGCGAGCCGCGTGCAGTACAGGAGGGGGTGATGTTTCACGTGAAACACGTTTCGGGTTTTTCTGCCTTCACCCTCAAAATCGCCGCGATCGTCGGTATGGCCTGCAACCACGTTGCCAACGTGTTCTGCCCCCTGCTGCCCGATGCTGCTTCCATAGTGCTGTATGCGGCGGGCGGGGTCACGTTCCCCATCATGTGCTTTTTGCTGGTGGAGGGATACCGTCACACGTCGAACGTGCGGAAATACGCGCTGCGCCTGGCGGTCTTCGCCGCGATTTCCCAGGTTCCCTACTCGCTTTTGTGGGGCGCCACGCCCAACGTGCTATGGACGCTTCTTGTAGGGCTTGGCCTTTTGTGGGCTTACGACAACTTGAAGCCGCGCTGGGCTTTTTGGGCGCTTGCTGCGCTCGCCTACTTCGGAACCGCGCCGTTTGATTGGGGCGGCATCGGCGTTGCCATGGCGCTTCTGTTTTACCTGCTGAAGGACAGGCGATTCGGCACGGCCATCGTCATGTTGGTTCCCTTCGCCGCCACCGCCTTCGGGCCCGCTCAGGCCCTTGCGAACATGAGCGCATCGGGGCTGTCCGTCTTAAACGAGCTTGTCGCCATCTTCGACTTCAACGCCGAAACGGCACCGCTCTTCTTCTCCTACACCGACCCCGGCAACCACATTTTGCAAGCAGGTTTCTATGTCGCGAACTTCGCCATCTTAGGGTATGCCACGCTGGGCTTCGGCGCAGCCGCCGTCCTGCTTTCGGCCTACAACGGCCGGCGAGGGCGACCCATCAAGTTCTTCTTCTACGCTTTCTACCCCGCCCATCTGCTTGCCATTTGGCTGCTTTCGCTCATCCTCTAGCATCCGAAAGCCCGAAGCCGCACCCCCTTCTTTGCGCGACAAGGCCCCGCGTGTTTCACGTGAAACATCCTGGAGCGCACGTGCGCTGCTGCCGCAGCTGAATCCACGCCATTTTCTTCGAACTTTCCGCGCGGAAGAATCCGTCGAAGCAAGTTCGAATCCCCCACGTTTCGGGTGAAGCACGTTGTTTTGACCCCCGCAGTGCAATTTTTCTCACATGAACAAAGGCCCCGCATGTTTCACGTGAAACATGCGGGGCCTGCTTGTCTCGCGAGCGCACTTGTTGCAAGGCGCAACGAAGCGGAAACGCCACTACTGCTGTTGCTGCTGATCCTTCGCGCTTTCCTGCGCGACCAGCATCTGCTCGAACATGCTGGTGGTCTCGTTGAAGTTCGAGGGTAGAACCACCGTGTTCGCCTTCGACTTCTTCGCGAACTCGGTCATCATCTCGGTCCATTGCGTGAACAGGAACAGCTGGTTCGCCTCGGTGGTGGAAACGCCCGATTCGCGAATCACGTCAATCGAGTCGGCGATGCCCTCGGCTATAGCCTTGCGCTGAGCGGCAATTCCTCGGCCGGCTTCTTCCATGGCCTGCGCCTGCGCCTGCGCCTCGACAACAACCTTAATGCGATCGGCATCCGCCAACGCCTGCGCCGCCTCGCGCTCGCGCTGCGCCGAGTTGATCTTGTTCATCGACGCCTCAACGTCACGCGGCAGGCCAATGGAGGTGATGAGCGTCGACACCAGGTCAAAGCCGTACGCTACCATGCGCGCAGCAACGGTCGTGTTCACGTCATTGGCAATCAGGTCCTTGTTGTCGAACACTTCGTCCAGCGTGTAGTTCGGGATGGCCGAACGCAGTGCGTCGGTAATGTAGGCGCACATCTGCTGCTCGGGATCGGACAGCATGTAGTAACTGCGGAACACGCCGCTTTCCTCGGGCGTAACCCCACGATCATAGCTGACATGATACTGCGCGGCCACGTTCATGGTGATGGTCACGTTGTCCTTCGTCTTGCCATCGATGGAGAGCTCGGCCTGGCAGGTGCGCAGCTCCACCTTCGCCGCGATGCGCTCGATAAACGGAATCTTGAAATGAGCGCCCGCGCCGCACGTGCGATTGAACTTTCCCAACCGCTCGATGATGTATTCCGTTTGCTGCTGAACCACGAAGAAGCTGCCCGTCATGACAACGGCTATCACGAGAAGAACCAGAAGCGCCGGAATGAATCCCATAACGAGCGCAAACAAAGCTTCGAACAAACCCATCGTCAATTCCTTTCCGTTTCGTACAACTTTAAGTATACCGCGCGAGAACGACCTGCCGAACACGAGCACCGCTTTACTCTGGGTATTAAGGCCAGCTTGTAAATATTGGCCATTGCGCGCCTCGCTCCGTTTCCTCCAAACTAAACTAAAACGAATTCGAGTGATTCATTCTGTTTTAGATGATCCAAAACAGAATGGCCCAAGATAGCCAGGAAGGCCGCGGCATGAACTACCATATCGCAAAGATCGATCCCACCGCCAACATCGCGCCTAATGCCACCATCATCGGCGACGTCGAAATCGGCGCCGACTGCACCATCTTCTTCAACGCCACGCTGCGCGGCGACAATGGACGCATCGTCATTGGCCGCGGCAGCAACGTGCAGGAGAATTCCTGCGTGCACGTGTCGAACAACTTCGACACCATCATCGGGGAAAACGTGACCATCGGTCACGGCGCCATCGTTCACGGCTGCACCATCGGAGACGGAACGCTCGTGGGCATGGGCGCTATCGTCATCGACGGCGCACGCGTGGGGCGCAACTGCCTCATTGGCGCGGGCGCCCTGGTAACGGGGTCGGCCAACATCCCCGACGGCATGCTGATCATCGGCTCGCCTGCCAAGGCAGTGCGTGCGCTTACCGAAGAGGAAGTGGCTGGCAACGCCGCCGCTGCGGCTGAGTACATCGAAGTCGGCAATGACCTCGTGGAAAACGGCTTCATGCGCAAAGGCTCGCGGCAAAACTAGGCTCAACCGGCCCACTTGTGTGCAAAAACCCCAACGATTGGATGTTTTCCCTGGCTTCTTCCGGGTCCTCGCACTCACGCTCCCTTTAATTCAGCTTACTTATTCCACAATTCATACTCTTACGTGGAATAAATTGAGCGTTTTCGACCAAGGGAGCATTTGAAAGCGTCAGAAATTATCCAATCGTTGGGGTTTTTGCACACAACTCTCGAATGCCTTTGTTAAGCCAGGACTGACATGGGCGATTTAACCCGCTGCAGAAGCGCGGGTTGCATACGAGGTTTTGGCGGAAGGCCCAGGCCCCTATCGGGCGTATGTCAATCTTGAACAGAGGCTCTCGAATCTAGGCGTTTTGCGCGGCGGCTTTCGCCTCAGCGCGCTTGCGCTCCTTCTCCGCAAGACGCTCGAGCGTGACAATCTTGGTCTTGAAGGTGCCGCCTGACATGACATCGCCCTCGTCATCATAGGCGGTCACGTTCCAAAACTGCGTGTTGCCCTCCTCATGGTCGAACTCGGCCACACCGCGCACGCTGCCCTGCTTGCCGCTCTTCCAATGGCGAATGTTCGCTTCGATGCCGAAGGGACGCTCCGTCTCCAAGTTGGCACGGTGCTCGGCAGCACGACTTGCCGCTGACTCCAAAAGCGCAATGGTCACACCGCCGTGCACGAACCCGAACGGCTGCGTAACCCGCGGGGTGATAGGCATGATCACCTCAACGCGATCAGCCGTGTCCACCACGAAATCGAAATCCATCTCGGCTGCAAAACCACCGAAGTTAACCATGCTCGTTCCTTTCAAAATCGGTGGCGAGGCCACACGCCCCGCCACCGATACATCTCGATTCATTCCAAGCGAGAACACCACGCCGAACGCACCCTATTTTATTTCATTCAAAACGAAGGATTTAGTCGAGGGCGTTTCGTTTTCGCTACACCATAAGACCGGTAGCCGTAACCATGAGCGCGAGCAGAATGCCAACAATGGACTCTCCGCCCAACAAACCCGACGCAAACACCAAACCGGATTCCTGCTGCGCTGCAAGTTTCGCCGTGCGTTCCTCTTCCGACAGGCCAGCAGCACGACGCTTGCAAACGATGTCGTACAGAACCTTCGCCATGCATCCCAGAAACGCGGTAAGCGACATGTAGAACGGCAGGTAAATACCCAAACCGATCATCATCGAGGGAAGGCCCAGGCAGTACAGGACAAACCCGGCAGCCAATCCGATCAGGAACGCGGGAACATGTGGGATGCCGGAAACCATCGTCGCCACCACGGAGGCCTGCGCAGCCACGAACGTACCGCCCGCGCCAAACGCCTCAGCGCCATAAGCCTCAAGCAGAACGAACATGACAGCCACGGAAACGAACGCGCCGAGAACGCCTCCGATAGCCTGGCCGGCGATCTGCGCCTGCGGATTCGTGCCCAACATGCGCCCAGCCTTGAAATCGTTCATGACGTCACCGGCAAGACCACACGCAACCGCCACCACCGCGGCGATGAAGAACAGCTGCACCTGCGCCACCTCGGCAAACGCCGCGATCACAAGCAGCGCAATGAGACCGAAGATCTCCATGGGGTCAATGCCCGTCTGGCCAACGCTTTGCGCACTCATGGCGGTGGCCACAAAGGTCAGGAGAACCAAAACAACGCTCACCACCGGACCAAGTCCCAGACCCATCGAAATCACGACGGCAACCGCCGCCGTTGCACACGCCATGAGCCCTGCGGTAAGTTTGACCTGCTTTGCAGGGCGCGCCATGGTCGACGTCGCGGTCAAGCCAAACGCACCTGCGTTGGATTTTTTCCCACGCTCGCGCAAAAGCGAAGCGCCCTTCGGGATGATGTCCTTAAACACAACGGCGAAGCCGCAGCCCATCATGACGCCCATACCCAGGCTCGACACAATGGCCTGACCCGTAGCGGTATCCCACAGGCCAGCGGCGGAACCACCCACGATGATGCCGAAGTTGCCCAGCACTGCGCCGGCAAACCACGCCACCACAGCGCCTGTTCCCACCAAGAAGCCCACAGCCAGCATCATGGGCGAAAGGTACAAACCAAATGCCACACCCGGAATGGGAAGCTGCGCAACCATGGCGGGAATCACAGCCAGCCCGTCGCGCAGGACGGTGAATACGCCGGCAAAACCCATAGCGCCAAACAGCTTCTTGCCCATCTTGCCGCCGGCTTCGCCCGCAACGAGCGTCTGCGCGGCAGCCTGTCCGATGGGAAACTCCAGTTCGGCGTCATCAACAAAATGCTTGCGAAGGAGAGCCGTGCACACAAGGCCCATCGCAACACCGGCAAGCGCGATGATGAGCATGTGGGTAAGGCTGATCTGATCGGCCATTCCAAGCATCCACGCTCCGGGAATGGTGAACGCCAAACCGCCCGCCACCATGGCGCCCGCCGACATGACGGTATGAGTGACGTTGGCTTCGTTGAGCGTAGCCGATCCCTTGGAAACAGCCTTGAGGAAAAAGAGGGAAACGATGGCCGCAAAAACAATCGGCCAGGGAAGCGCGCCCATCTTCAGCGCCATGTACGCCGAGGACGCAGTGATGATTACGCAGCCGATGCATCCGATGCACACGCCGCGCAAGGTCAACTGACCCTTCCAGTCTTTCATGATCATATCTCCATTCGCATATCCGCTCCCCCTCAAACCGGGGAGTCGAGTTGCTTCATGCCCCGCCGATCACGCAGGGCCGGGAGCCCTGTGCTCCCACGCAAAGAATAACGTGCAAAACATGCATAGGCACGCCACAATTTTTGCAAGGTGGGTAATTATCAGGATTAATGCGATCGAATGACCCGTGGGATCTCCCGCGGAATTTCACGTGGTGGCAGAAAAAAAAAGCCGCTGCCGCGACCTGGAGAATCGTGGTGGAGCATAGGGGGATCGATGCGCTTTCGCTTCGCGAAATCGCGCTTCGTCGGGCCCTTCGGGCCCTCCTCGTAAAACAGCACATTGAGTGCTGTTTTACCCTCGCGGGGTTCGATCCCCTGCAAGTCGTCCAAAAATGAAAAAGGCCGCCGTAGCGACCCGTAAATTCATGGTGGAGCATAGGGGGATCGAACCCCTGACCTCAGGCTTGCAAAGCCCGCGCTCTCCCAGCTGAGCTAATGCCCCACTTCTTGAAAAGCACCTAGATATTAATAAACGCTCCACCGGCTAACTCGGCTCACGGTGGAGCGTTTATCGCTAAAAATGGTGGGCCCGAATGGATTTGAACCAGCGACCTCACGCTTATCAGGCGTGCGCTCTAACCAACTGAGCTACGGGCCCTTCAAAAAGTGCTTGAATATCTTACACCCAAAGTGTCGTTCTTTGCAAGAACTTTTTTCAAAACTTTTGGGTGTTACGATATTTCCTGCAAAACACCGCGCTTGCGCCAGCACAGGAGCCAACATGAAGCCTCTCCGCATTCTCACCCTCGTAGTCACCAACCCCGCGCAACCCGCAGCGCTCATCCTCGAGCCGGTTGAAGAATCCCCCGACGGAATCGCCCGCGTCCTCCCCATCTGGATCGGCCCCAACGAAGCCGCGCACCTGGGAATGGCTATGGAAGGCTTACGCGCCAAACGCCCGCTCACGCACGATTTGTTCCTCGACGCCATAACCAACCTCGACGCGCGAATCGACCACGTGCTCATCAATCGCGTCGAGGGCCATGTCTTCTACTCGAAGCTGGTGCTTAAGCAAGGAGACCGCCTGGTCGAACTCGACGCACGCCCCACCGACTCCATCGCGCTTGCCATACGCCAAGGCGCTCCCCTGTTCGCCGACGAGGAAACGCTGCGCGCGGCGTCGTACCCCTACGTCATCAAGCGCGCGAAAAGCGGCGAAGCGGAACTCGAGGAATTCCGGACCTTCCTTGACGGCATCTCCCCCGAGGATTTCAACTAACCCGAGCCACCCCAAATAGCCATTCGGAATGTTTCACGTGAAACATTCTGCAACAAGATGCCCGTGAAAACGTTGCCACGGTTCCAAGTGTTTCACGTGAAACAAAAGCGGCTGCCGGATTTCCAGCAGCCGCTTTCTTCATAGCTATCTCAAGCTTGGTTATTCCAGATCATCCAGATCGTCTTCGCCCAGGCTGCCGTTCTCGGATTCCGGCTCCAGAAGCGCCATCTGGTCGTCGTCGATATCAACGCCCGGCTTGGCCTTGCGGCGCTTGCCGGTGCTCGACACCGCAACAGCCGTCACGCGGTCGGCATCAGCCACGCGCATGACCATAACGCCCTGCGTCGAACGACCCAGCTCCGAGATTCCGCTCACCGGGGTGCGCACAACCACACCCTCTTCCGAGATAATCATGATCTCGTCATCGGCGCCCACGATCTTCATCACCGAAAGCAGACCCTTCTTCTGAGTCATGGTGATGGTGTAGACGCCCTGACCGCCGCGGTGATGCTCGGGATACTCGCTTACCGGGGTGCGCTTACCGAAGCCCTTCTCGGTGATGACGAACAGGTCGGTGCCCGGGTAGGCAATCTCCATGCCCAGCACATGAGCGTCGGCCGGCACGTTCATGCCGCGCACGCCCATGGTGTCGCGACCCATGGGACGCACCTCGTCCTCATCCCACATGATGGCCTTGCCGGCGCTCGACACCATCATGACCTTCTCGCCCTTAGCCACGCGGCGCACGGCAATGAGTTCGTCGCCGTCCTTCAGGTTGATGGCAATCAGACCGTCGCGGCGCGTGCGGTCGTACAGATCCATGGAGGTCTTCTTCACCATGCCCTGCTTGGTGGCGAACATGAGGAACTCGTCCTCGGGGAACTCCTTGGTGGCAATGACAGCCGAGATGGTTTCGCCCTTGGCAAGCGGCAGCAGGTTCACGATGGCCGTGCCGCGCGCATGACGCGACGCCTCGGGAATCTCGTGCACCTTGGTGCGGTACACCTTGCCCGCCGTCGAGAAGAACAGCATGTAGGAATGCGTGGACGCCACGAACAGGTGCTCGACGAAGTCGCTGTCCTTGAGGTTGACGCCCTGCATGCCCTTGCCGCCGCGCTTCTGTTGACGGTAGGTGGTGACGGGCAGGCGCTTGATGTAGCCGGCCTTCGTCATGGTGACCACCATGTTCTCGTCGGCAATGAGGTCTTCCACCTCGATGTCCTTCGCCTCGTGCGTGATGCGGGTCTTGCGCACGGTGCCGAAGCGCTTCTTGATCTCAAGCAGCTCTTCCTTGATGATCTCACGCACCAGGCTCTCGTCGGCCAGCACGCGCTTGTAGTACGCAATGCGCTCACGCAGCTCGGCCAGCTCTTCCTCGATCTTGGTGCGCTCGAGGCCGGTCAGGCGGCGAAGGCGCATCTCGAGGATGGCATCGGTCTGCTTCTTGGAAAGGCCGAAGCGCTCGGAAAGGCGCTTGGCCGCCTCTTTGTCGGTTTCCGACGAACGGATGATGTGAATGACCTCGTCGATGTTATCGAGCGCGATGATATAGCCCTCGAGAATATGCGCGCGCTCCTCCGCCTTGGCAAGCTCGTAGCGCGTGCGGCGTACGATGACTTCCTTCTGGTGCTCGATGTAGTGGAACAGGATTTCCTTGAGCGAAAGAACGCGCGGGACGCCGTTTACCAGTGCGAGCATGTTCACGCCGAAGCCCACCTGCAGCTGCGTGTGCTTGAACAGCTTGTTCAGCACCACCTGCGGGATAGCGTTGGCCTTGAGATCGATCACGATATCGATGCCGGTACGGTCAGCGGCATCGTGAATGTTGCTGATCTCGGGCAGCTTCTTGTCGCGCACCAGTTCGCCCAGCTTCTCAAGCAGGCGCTTGCGGTTCACTTGATAGGGAATTTCCTTCACCACGATGGAGGCGCGGCCGTTCTTCTTCTCTTCGACGGCGCACTTCGCACGCACCGTGAGGTTGCCGTGGCCGGTCTCGTATGCATCAATGATGCCCTTCTTGCCCATAATCATGCCGCCAGTGGGGAAATCCGGTCCGGGCAGCACCTTCATGAGCTCCTCGGTGGTTACCTCGGGGTTATCGAGCATAAGGCAGGTGGCGTCGATGGTTTCACCCAGATTATGCGGCGGGATGTTGGTGGCCATGCCAACCGCGATGCCCGCCGAGCCGTTGACCAAAAGGTTGGGGAAACGAGCGGGCAGAACCTTAGGCTCCTGCAAGCTCTCGTCATAGTTGGGCTGGAAATCAACCGTTTCCTTGTCAAGGTCGCGCAGAAGCTCCATGGCCGGCTTGTCGAGGCGCGCCTCGGTGTAGCGCATGGCCGCCGCGCTATCGCCGTCGATGGAACCGAAGTTGCCGTGGCCGTCAATGAGCGGCACGCGCATGGAGAACGGCTGAGCAAGACGCACCATGGTGTCGTACACGGCCGCGTCGCCATGCGGATGGTACTTGCCGATAACGTCGCCAACCGTACGCGCCGACTTCATATGGGGCTTGTTAGGCGTATAGCCGCTTTCGTTCATGGCGTACAGAATGCGGCGGTGCACCGGCTTCAAGCCGTCGCGCACGTCCGGCAGGGCGCGTGCGACGATGACGCTCATCGAGTACTCGAGGAACGACTGCTGCATCTCCTTGCCAAGCTCGGCGGTTTTGATGGTGGACTCATCCACCTTGAACAGTTCTTCAGACATGCTTCCCCTCCTTTAGATATCAAGGAAACGCACGTCTTTGGCGTGCTTCTGGATAAATTCCTTGCGCGGCTCTACCTGGTCGCCCATAAGCTCGCTTACCACGCGCTCGGCCTGCGCGGCATCCTCGATGTTCACGCGCAGAAGCGTGCGGTTGGTGGGCTCCATCGTGGTTTCCCACAGCTGCTCGGGGTCCATCTCGCCGAGGCCCTTGTAGCGCTGGATGTCGAACTTGTCGGCGTCGGGCGCTTCGGCCAGGTAAGCCTTAAGGGCTTCGTCGTTGTAGATGTAGCGCTCGATCTTCGGGGAGCGCGAGTTCTTCTTCTTGAGGCCGTACAGGGGCGGCTGCGCGATGTAGATGTAACCCAGGTTGATGAGCTCGGGCATATAGCGATAGAAGAAGGTGAGCAGAAGACAGCGAATGTGCGCGCCGTCAACGTCGGCATCGGTCATGATGATGATGCGATGGTAGCGCGCCTTGTCGGCGTCGAAGTCCTCGCCGATGTTGGTGCCGATGGCCGTGATGAGGCTCGAGATGGTCTCCGAGGAAAGCGAGCGGTGAAGGCCGGCACGCTCGACGTTCAGGATCTTGCCGCGCAGGGGCAGGATAGCCTGGAACTTGCGGTCGCGGGCCTGCTTGGCGCTGCCACCTGCAGAGTCACCCTCGACGATGAAGATTTCGGACATCGAGGCGTCCTTGGACGAGCAGTCAGCCAGCTTTCCGGGAAGGGCGAAGGAATCCATCACGTTCTTGCGACGCGTCATCTCGCGCGCCTTGCGGGCGGCTTCACGCGCCTTGAGCGCCTGGGTTGCCTTGCCCACGATGCGCTTAGCCGGCGTGGGATTTTCCTCCAGGTACTCGGCCAGTCCGCGCGTCACGGCGTTTTGCACGAGCGGGCGGATTTCGGTGTTGCCGAGCTTGGTTTTGGTCTGGCCCTCGAACTGCGGGTCATGCAGCTTCACCGAGATGATAGCCGCCAGGCCCTCGCGTGCGTCCTCTCCGGAAAGGTTCGCGTCCTTCTCCTTCAGCAGGCCCTTGCTGCGCGCATAGTCGTTCAGGGTACGCGTAATGGCCTGCTTGAAGCCGTCCATGTGCGTGCCGCCCTCGTGCGTGTTGATGTTGTTGGCAAACGCCATGACCGAGTTGGTGGAGTAGGACGAAGACCATTGCAGGGCAACCTCAACCGTGCCGTCATTGTTTTCCGCTTCGAAGTAGATGGGCTTGTTGAGCGTTTCCTTGCCGTCGTTGAGATACTTCACGAAGTCCACGATGCCGCCGGCGGCCTGGAACGTCTCGATGTGCTCGTTGCCCTCGGAGTCGAGGTCGCGCTCGTCATGCAGGACGATCTTCAGGCCCTTGTTGAGGAAGGCCATTTCACGGAAGCGGTTAGCCAGCGTGGAGTAGTCGAACTCGGTGGTCTCGGTGAAGATCTCCGGGTCGGGCCAGAACGTGACCTTGGTGCCCGTGTGCTTCGCGCTGCCGATGCGGTGCAGCTTCTGCTCGGTTTTGCCGTGGTTGAACGTGATCATGTGCTCGCCGCCGTCACGGCATACGCACACCTCGACGCGCGAGGAAAGGGCGTTCACAACCGAGACGCCCACGCCGTGCAAGCCGCCGGAAACCTTATAGCCGTCGCCGCCGAACTTGCCGCCCGCGTGCAGGATGGTAAGAACCACCTCGACCGTGGGGATTTTCTCCTTGGGGTGCTTGTCGATGGGGATGCCGCGGCCGTTGTCGGCCACCGTCACGGAATTATCGGGGTGAATCCACACCTCTATCTTGTCGCAGTAACCAGCCAGCGCCTCGTCGACCGAGTTGTCGACGACCTCGTACACCAGGTGGTGCAAGCCGCGCGGGCCCGTCGAGCCGATGTACATACCAGGGCGCTTGCGAACCGCCTCAAGTCCTTCGAGAACCTGAATGTCTTCGCCGCTGTATGTTTCTGAACCTTTGGCCACAGACACGATTCCTTTCTCCTAGACATGAAGAAGGCGCCCTGAACAGGACGCTTTCGATTAGGTTAATTCTACCATTTTTCGCTAACCTATATAAGGTCATGCCCTTATTTGGGGTCATTTAAGCCGTTTTAAGGTAGGGTTTTATTTTTTCGCTATTATTTTGCTGTTTTTTAGGAAATTTCCTGTTTTAACGGCTTTCGTGAAGCAGGCGAGCCGGTGAACCCATTGTTTCCCCGCAAAGCTCCACTATATCGGCACGTGCAAGCATGGCAGCATCGAAATACGCGAGGTTCGCGGTGGTCACAAAAGTCTGCACCTCTTCCGATACATAGTCCACAAGCGCTTCCCTACGCGCGCCATCAAGCTCGCTCATCACGTCATCGAGAAGCAAAACCGGCTTCTGACCAAGCACTTCTTCAATAACCGCCGCCTCGGCCAACTTACATGATAAAACGATGGAGCGCTGCTGCCCCTGGCTTGCGAAGTGCGTGGCATCCATGCCGTCGACGGCGAAGTGAATCGTGTCAAGATGGGGCCCGACCAAGCAGCGGCGACGCGCCCTTTCCTCCGCACGTCGCTCTTCAAGGGCGCGTTCTATGGCCACGCGCGCCTCATCGCGGGTAAATTCGTGCGTTTCGGGATGATCGGGATCGAAGTTCGCCCAAGACGGAACGTAATGGACGGCAAGAGCCTCCCTACCGCCGGCGATGCTTCCGTAATTACTCTCGAAGTGTGGGCGAAGGCGGGCAAACAGCGCGCTGCGATAGCAACTCAGTTGGGCGCCGCATGTGATGACCATCTCATCGATGCTCGCTATGAGAAGCGGTGAAGCCTCCTCCTTCAGTAAAGCGTTCTTATGGCGCAGCACTTTCTCGTAATCGCGCCTGATGGTGTGATAATTTGCGTTTATCTGCGAGCCCAGCGCATCAAGCGCCGCGCGACGGGTGCTCATGGATCCTTTTACCAGCTCGAGGTCGTCGGGCGTGAACGTCACCGAGGGAACGAGGCCGCGTAGATCGGCAGGGCGCTTGGGCTTGCCGTTGAGCTCGTATTTCTTCGAATGCGCGGAAAGGGTCACTTTGAAGTCGAGCGATCGGTTTTCGTCCCCAGCACGCGCCTCAAGGCAAGACGCCGCCGCACCCTTCCGAATCATCTGGTCGATGGTGGCATGGCGAAACGAGGTATGAGCCGTGATCATCTGAACACCCTCGACGATGTTGCTCTTCCCCACCGCGTTGGGTCCCACGAACACGGTAAGCGCGCCCAAGCCGCCAAGCTCGAGGCGTTCGTAGCTTCTGAAATCTTTGAATTTTACTCGCTCGATGCGCAACGCCACGGCCTGCACCGCCCTGCTCGAACCGAGGGTTTAGGAGATGCGCACCGGCATGACCAGGTACAGGTACTCGTCATCGCGCCCGCCCTCGCGCACGGCGCGGAAGATGCCCGGCTTAAGCGACGACTGCACCTCGAGGTAAACGCTGTCGCTACCGGCGGCGGCCAGGCCGTCGAGGACGTAAGCGTAGTTGAACGCTATCTCGACATCTTCGCCCTCAATGTCGCACGTGATGGTTTCCTGAGCCGATCCCACGTCGTGCGAAGCCGCCGAGATCTGCACGGTCTGAGACGCCACGTTGAGGTCAAGACGCACGGGAGAGGTAGACGAGCCCAGCAGCGAGGCGCGCTTGACGCCGGCAACCAGACGGTCGAGGTCGATGGTGGCGCGCGTCACGTAGCTGTCGGGAAGCAGCTGCTTGTAGTTGGGGAAGTTACCCTCGATGCGGCGGTTGATGAAGGTGGTGTCTTCGCACCTCACCACGATCTGGTTTTCAGCCAACGCAATGGAAACGGGCGCCTCCGTCTTCGGAAGCGACGCGATCTCGGAGAGGAAGGTGCCGGCGATGACGGCCGTGAACCCCTCGGCGGGCGTGTTGGGCAGAGGCGTTTCAGAGATGGCGAGACGGTAGGAGTCGGTGGCCACCATGCGAAGGAGGCCAGATTCGTACGTGATGAGCACACCGGTAAGGATAGCGCGGCTCTCGTCCTTGGAAACAACGCGCGAGACGCGCTTGACCATCGAGGAGAACTTAGCGAAGGGAATCTCGATTTGCTGATGAGTGCTCACTTCGGGGAATCCCGGGAAATCCTCATGGTTGAGCGCCTTGATGGAGAAAGACGAGGCGTCGCAGGTTATGAAGGCCTGTTCGTCCTCGGCGCGCACGTGCACGGCGGCGTCGGGAAGGTTTTTCACGATCTCGGAGAACAACTTTCCCGGAAGCACCGCCCTGCCGGCTTCCTCAACAAGAGCCGGCGCCGAGTACTGGATGGAAAGCTCGAGGTCGGTGGTGTGAAGCGTGATCTTGTCTCCGGCCGCTTCAACGAGAATGCCCGAGAGAACGGGAAGAGTCGACCTCGTGGAAACGCCCTTGAGCACGATGGATATGGCGTTTGCAGCTCGGTGCGGTTAATGCTGAACTTCAACTTCTTCCCTTTCGCCTATGGCCTTCCGTTTATTCACGCAAGCCATTATAACGCGTGCATTGGGGACTTATTCGGCATTGGAGAAGCAGTTTTCCCATACGGCGAGAGATGTTTTCCCCACTATTCTTCATTGATGTTGTGGAAAATGTGGAAAACTCGCCCATTATCCGCACAGAAACACCCCCAACCTGCATAAACGTGATTTCAGAACGTGCATTACCTTTATCCACTTTAGTATAGTAAAGTACGGTTTTTGACTGATACTACTCCTAAAAAACCGCTCTGAACTGCGTTTTTATTATTTTCGACCGTAAAGCGAACAAAAGGGCGCTTTTTATGATTGTTGAATCGCGAAACTTGTCTCGTGATTCAAAAGCCAGCGAAATTCATCTGGGAAAACTCAATTTGGGTGAAAGTCAAGGTTTTTTCTCAATACTTTTTAACAGCTTTCAGAGTTATTCACAGAATTTCTCTTCTTTGTATTCAATGTTTTCCACATTTTATGAATAGAAAGTTGATAACTTTGAAAACACCTGATAAATAGCCCTTTCACTTTCATTTAGTCTTGAATTTGTATTTTTCCATCTCATAAAAGCGCAGGTGGGTAGATTTTGAAGGCCCAATAAAGCTACAATAGCTCTGAATTCTTTTGAATATCGCTGAATGAAACGAAACACAAACGGACCAGACCATTGAATTATTCAAGCGAACAAAACACACCCGTCGGGATTTCCCCTGATGAACCCGCCACCACGTATGATTATTCATACGTGAATACCACAGCGCGCATCGCCCTGTACGACAACCTGCGCAGCGCACCGCGCATCATAGAGATTCAGCCCGCCGAAACATCCCAGTACATAGAAAACCTCGCCTCGCGCATTTACGAGCAGGCGAAGATGGCGGGGGGAGAAGTTCCTTACACGGTCATCCGAGAGGTTTCCGAGAATTTCATCCACGCGCGCTTCAAGGAGATCATCGTATCCATTCTCGACGGCGGCAACACCATTCGTTTCGCCGATCAGGGGCCTGGCATCCACAACAAGGAGAAAGCCCAGCTCCCCGGCTTCTCATCGGCTATCGAGCCGATGAAGCACTACATTCGCGGCGTCGGGTCGGGACTGCCCATTGTTAAGGAGTACCTCGGCTTCTCGAACGGACGCATCACCATAGAGGACAACCTCGGCGCAGGTTCGGTGGTCACTATCAGCCTGGTCGAAGACCCCGCGGAAAGCACCGCCTTCGACCGCCTTCCCGCCGTCAGCGCGCAGCCGGGAATGGCGCCGCGCAAGCAAAGGCCGGCAAAACCGCAGGTTGTCATACCGCCGCTCAGCCCGCGCGAGCGCGAGTTCCTCCCCATATTCCTTAGCGAAGGGGCCCTTGGCGTCACCGAGGTATCGAAGCTCACAAACGTTCCGCAATCAAGCACCTACGTTGCCTTGAAGAAGCTTGAGGAAGCCGGGTTGCTCGAGAAGACGTTCAACCAGAAGCGCACCCTCACCGAATTCGGCATCGAGGTTGCACGAGCGCTCTGATCAGGATTATTTTCTTCGCGGTATTCAGGTAAAATCATTTGCAGCTTAAGCGGGCAAGCCGCAGTCGCTCGACATCGAGAATCCTGCGGTGCTTAAGGCGGCGTGCTGCACGGTTGGAGGCATGGTGAACAGCGAAAACTTGAACGAGAACTGGGCGGAGGTTTGCGCCCTCATCAAGACGTACGAAGGAGTGGATCCTTCTCAGATCAACGCGTTCTTCTCACGCCTTCAGCCACAGGCCATGAGCGAGGGATTCCTCATGCTCACAGCCGACAACGACTTCATCAAAAACTGGATCGAGCGGCACTACCTCGACTTCGTCAAGCGGGCCCTGTTTGACATGTTCCAGGTTCCCTTCACCGTCATTGTCGAGGTCGACGACACCGCGACCAACGCAAACTCGACAAGCCCCGCCACGCAACCGGCCAAGCAAGAGTCTTTCGCACCCTCGGCCAGCCGTAACGGAGCCGTGAGTCCGGGCGAGGCGGAGCGATCCCGCGATGCTCGCGCCGAATGGCCCCCCGAGGCATCGCCGGCGCCAAATGGGCGCTTTGCACGCGCCTACGAACTCGACCGCGACGAAGAGGACCTGAAATCGCAGCTCGATCGACGCTTCCCCGCCAGCTCCTACGCGCCCGAACCCGAAGAGGATCGCAACCAGTACGACCACCCCACCTCGACGCTCACGTTCGAGAACTTCGTCATCGGCGACTCCAACCGCATGGCATACTCCATGGCCGTCTCCGTTGCCGAAATGCCGGGTGGCACCCCGCTGAACCCCCTGTTCATCTACGGAAAGAGCGGTTTGGGCAAGACGCACCTCATGCGCGCCATCCAAAACTACATCCGCGAGACGCAACCCTACCTGCGCACGGTTTACGTCGACTCCGCCGAGCTGCTTTCCGAATACACCGCGGCAAGCGCGGCGCACGACAAGGAAAAAACCAGCTTCAAGAACTTCAAGACGCGCTATGAGCAGGCCGACGTCCTGCTCATCGACGATATCCAGTATTTCCAGGGCAAGAAGCAGACGCTCGAGATCGTCTTCCAGATATTCAACAAACTCACCGACCAAGGCAAACAGATCGTGCTTTCCGCCGACCGCGCGCCTAAAAACATCGACATAGACGAGCGCTACCACTCCCGCTTCAATCAGGGCGGCACCATCGACATCCAGCCTCCCGAAATCGAAACGAAGCTTGGCATCGTCAAGAGCTTTGTGAACGAGTACAAGCGCAACGAAGGGCTCGAGGGACTCAACATCCCCGAGCCTATTCAGATGTACATCGCGGAAAACTCAAGCTCCAACATTCGCGAGCTGAAGAGTGCCGTCACGAAGGTCATCTACCAGGCTATGTTCTTCAACCAGCCCGATATGTCCGTCGCCGACGTGCGCGTGCTGCTCGAAAACCACTTCTCAAGCGGCTCGGCCAAAAACCTTTCGGTCGAGGACATCCAAAACGAGGTGTGTACCTTCTTCAAGGTGAGCCGCAGCGACATGATAGGCCCCAAGAGGGCGCGCAGCATTGTCTACCCGCGCCAGATTGCCATCTATCTGTGCCGACAGCTACTCGACCTGCCTTTCAACGACATTGGCAAGAAGTTCAACCGAGACCACAGCACCGCTATGCACTCGGTGACCACCGTCGAGGAGATGATGAAGAAGAGCCGGGAAGTCCAGGAGGAAATCGAGGCGCTCAAGCAAATCATCCGGGAACTCTAGCCATACGCCTGCAATCTGCTCATTGGGGAAAACTTATTGATAGATGACTATTCGCTGACTCATAATTCGCGATTCGTCCTCATTGATAATTTTCTCAATAAAGCCAGTAGATAGCCGATACAAACAATGAGTCATTCGCAAACCTTGTTTTATCTTGTTTGATCAGGTGTTTTGCAAGTAATCCACTTTTCAACCGCCTTTATTAGGGTTACTACTCTTTACTATTGTTTTGTTTTTGAGTTTGATCGTTCAATTTCGATCTCAGATCCTGTGCGCTCATTCCGATACCGCCCATTTCCCAACTCCGGGAATATTCCGCGAGGTCTGTCAGGCGGCGAATCTATATTTCCCCTGATGAAACTAAAAATTTTCGTTGACACGCCTTTATTCTGATATATACTTTGGAAGTTACTCTTTGAGTATGAAAGGGAAAATACAATGAAGCGTACTTATCAACCGAACAACCGCAAGCGCGCAAAGTGCCATGGTTTCCGCGCTCGTATGGCCACCAAGGGCGGCCGCGCCGTGCTCGCTGCTCGTCGTGCAAAGGGTCGCAAGCGTCTTTGCGTCTAGCATTGGAGCATCTTGTTGGATACCGTAAAATCCAGCTCGGAAATATCCAACCTCTTCAACTCGGGAAGGCGTCTTAAGACGCCTTATCTTACGTTTATCGTAGCTAAGCGGGTTCATGAGAATGAGGTAGGGGTCACGCAACACGACCTTCGCGGTCGTGTTGCTTTTATTGCGGGCAAGAAGCTGGGCAACGCTGTGTGGAGGAATGCGGCCAAGCGTCGAATGCGCGCTGTCTGTCGCGATCTTGGCGGGCCTTGGCCGGGGTACGACGTGATATTTCTCGCGAAATCGTCCATCACAGCCGCCGATTATAGTAAAGTGCTTAAGGCGTGTGAGAAGACGGTGAATGCATCGCTTTTCAACGGAGATCTGTGAGGTGAGCATGGTCGTGGATGTGATAAAGCGCATCCCCACCACGATTGCCGTGTGGTTGATCATGTTCTACCGCATGGCAATTTCCCCGCATTTTCCGGGGTGTTGCCGGTTCGTTCCCACATGCTCCGAGTATGGGCTTATCGCTTTCAAGCGATACGGCTTCCGCAAGGGCTTCGTTCTGACGGCGAAGCGCTTGCTTAAGTGTCGTCCGGGAGGGCCTCACGGCTACGATCCTGTTCCTTAGGCGGGGTCGGCCCTCTTTGGCATATAGAAGGGAAGGAATATGTGGGAAGTTATTAAGGACTTCATCTTCAGCTGCATCGAGTTCTTCTACAACTTCTGCGGTGACTGGGGTCTTGCCATCATCATCGTGACGGTGATCTTCCGTCTCATCATGGCGCCCATCATGCACAAGCAGGCGAAGTCGAATTTTCAGATGCAGAAAATTCAGCCGAAGATCCAAGAGATTCAGAAGAAGTACGCGGATGACCAGGTCACCCAGTCTCAGGAGATGCAGAAGGTTTACGCCGATGCGAAATATAATCCCCTGACCGGCTGCATCCCCATGCTGCTTCAGATGCCCATCTTCATCGCGCTGTTCCAGACGCTGCGCGAGATGGGTGATCGCGTTGGTGACGGCAACGTTAGTTTCTATGGGATCGTCCCCGACCTGATTATGACCCCGTCTGGTGCTTTGACCGTGGGTTTTGGAACGTTTGTTCCCTATTTGATCCTGATGCTTCTGTTCGCCGGCGCCACTTTTGCGCCGATGATTATCACACAGAGGCACAATCAGAACCAGGACCAGAAGCGCCAGATGTACATGATGGCCGTTGTTATGAGCCTCATGATGCTTTGGATCTCTTGGAGCTCCCCCGCTGGCGTTCTTCTTTTTTGGGGCGTTTCCTCTCTGCTCGGCATCGCCCAGAATCAGTTCAGCACCTGGTACTACAAGAAGCAGGACAAGAAGATCGAAGCCGAGAAGGCAACCGAGGTCAAGCCGGTTAAAGTCGAGGTTACTCGTAAGGAGAAGAAGCCTCGCCCGAAGAAGAAGCGCTAGATCGTTTGATGGAGGGAGTGTTTCACGTGAAACACTCCTCTTGTTTGTTTAGGGAGTTTTGTATGTCCGAAGATATTCTTGAAATTTCGCAGCCCAGTGAGGTTACGTCCGCGGCGAATGAAAATGCCGTCCCCGAGATCACGGACGAGGTTCTCGACACTATTGCCGATACCGGCATTGAGGTTCTGCAGGATATCCTGAAGTACTTCAACGTTGGCGATGTCACCATTGACGAGTATGAGGGCGATGAAGGTGAGCTGATCCTCGATATCACCGGCGATGACCTTGCTGTTCTTATTGGCCGTCACGGCAAGACGCTTGACGCACTGCAGTTCCTGGTGTCGGCCATTACGGTGAGGAAGATTGGCTTCCGTTACCCTGTTGTCGTTGATGTCGAGGGTTACAAGAGCAGGCAGCGCCAGAAGCTGGAGTCCATTGCTCGTTCCTCCGCTAACAGAGCCGCATCGCAGCATGCCAACGTGAAGCTTCGTCCGATGACACCTTATGAAAGGCGCATCGTTCACATCGCTCTTCGCGAGGATCCTCGTGTGGAAACGGTTTCCGAAGGCGAGGGTCCTGCCCGCCACGTGGTTATCGTTCCTATTAAGAAATAACGTATCTCAGATACTCGTTGGGTTTCATGAGGACCCTGGAATGTTTCACGTGAAACATTCCAGGGTCCTCTTTTTTAGCTGCTGCGCCTTGGAGACCTGACTCCCTCCCCATCCTTTTCAGCCTCGTCTATCGAGAAGCAATCGGCAATCATTCGAATGGACTCTTCGGACTTTCGAATTCAAGCCTAATATTTGAGTTCGTTTCCCCGGTCAGTGGTTTTCTTCATGCCTATTTCAGGTCATCTGAGAGTCTTGTTGTTTCTTTTACCTGATACGAGCGTCGCTGACAGCCTATAGGTTAGAATGTTTCACGTGAAACATTTTTGCTGTCTAACTCGCGGTGTTTTCTCTATTTGTTTTCATGTCCCAAAAAATGTTTCACGTGAAACATTCAGGAGATTGGTATGGGTGAAGAAGAACTAACTCTTTCTTATCTTGAGAAGATTCTCAAGGTTAATGAAACGATTAATCTAACCAGGATAGACTCTTGGGAGCAGGCGCTTGTTCTCCATGTTGAGGATTCCTTGGTTGGTCTCGATGAGCTTAACGATGCTCCAGATGGGCTGTACGGAGATCTGGGCAGTGGCGGTGGCTTCCCAGGCGTCCCTTTGGGGATTTACTCTGGTCGAAAAACCATTCTCGTTGATTCTGTTAAGAAGAAAATGAAAGCAGTTGAAGACGTTTTGAATGAGTTGAACCTTGCTTGCCAGATAGACACGTACGATGGAAGGATAGAGGATCTCGCAAAGGAGAGACCCGCCTCGTTTTCGGTTCTTACAGCACGAGCGTTATCTCAGTTGGGTAGCTTGCTTGAGTTGGCTTCGCCGCTTCTCTGTAAAGGGGGGAGGTTGATTTGTTACAAGGCGCGCTTGGAGGATTCTGAGGTCTCAACTGCATTGCAGGTCTGCGATCTGGTTGGGATGAGATTGATCAGCCGGAGGAAAGTCCTTCTTAGCGATGGTGAGACAATCAGGGAGATCGTTGTCTTCGAGAAACACAGCAAACCGAAAATAAAGCTTCCTCGGCGAGTTGGCCTAGCTCAAAAAAATCCGCTTTGCATTTAACAAGAAGCAGAGGGAATGTTTCACGTGAAACATTCCCTCTCTGTTTTCCACAGCGTGTTTCACCCATGCTTCCTTCAGCTTATTCTCGTCTAAATGAACTGAATTGCCTTTAATTTCTCTGATATAGCTCATTTGAGGTACTTGATGCCGTCTTTTCGTTTACCTTCCTCTTTCCTTGCGCACGGTTCTTGACACTCCATCAGGACGGTTTGCGTCCGCTTCTCGTACGGTAAATCCGCAAGGTCGTGGCGACGAAAATACGACTTGCGTTCCTATTATATTACCTGGTTCCAAAACGGAAGGAGGTAGGCGATGGGAACGTCGAAGCGAAGCGAAATGGCTCGAAGGGCCGAGTATTTGAGAAGGAATATGACCCCTTGTGAACGAAAGCTCTGGTTTTGCTTTCTTAAAGATCATGAGATAGGGTTTAGGCCTCAGAAGGTGATCGGAGATTATATTGTCGATTTCTATTCCAGGAAGATTCGCCTGAGCATAGAGATTGATGGTGAGAGTCACTTCAACGAGAGATCTATGGAATATGACCGGATAAGAACCCTGAGATTGGAAATGAGGGAGATTTTCGAAATCAGATTCACGAATGATGAGGTCAAGGACAACTTTGAGGGCGTTTGCGAGAGGATACAGGAAGTGATACAGGCTCGGAGGCATGATGTGAGGTCGCTTGATTTCAGCAAGTTGAAGGAAAGGGGATGAAAGTGTTTCACGTGAAACACTTTCGCAATTCCGAGCGCAGTGTTTCATGTGAAACATTTCGCGTTGCATTTGTTCCCTCGCGTTTTAGTGCGTTTCGAATGTTTCACGTGAAACATTCGAAACAATCATTGCTATACTTTCAGAAGTTAGAAAGGGGGCGCTCAAGTGGGCTTGTTTGATGGATTGCGGAAAGAGAAGCATGCGCCAGACGGTAATCTTCGAAACGATGAAGCTAGTGGATCCAATGTGGCTGACGTTAACATGTCTTTAGCCGCTGACACGGCTGTTGTTAGTCAACGTGAGGTGACTCCGGTTAGGGAAGATGTTGTTGAATCGGCTCCCATAAAATCCTATAAGGAGAAAAAACCGGTGAACCACGTGATTGGGCAAACGAAGATACTTGCCATCATCAATCAAAAAGGCGGAGTTGGGAAATCTACGACCGCAATCAACCTGTCTGCGGCTCTTGGAGCGATGAATAAACAGGTTCTTCTGGTTGATTTGGATCCTCAAGGAAACTCATCAAGCGGCTTAGGTATTGAGAAGGGCGCTGTTGATCACTGCATCTATGATGTCCTTTTAAACGATGTTCCTATCGAGCAGGTTATCATTCCCGATGTTTGTCCTGGTCTCGATGTTGCGCCGGCTACGATCAATTTGGCCGGTGCTGAGGTTGAGCTCGTTTCGGAGATGGCACGTGAGAACAGGTTAAAGGATGCTGTTGGAAGTATGCGCGGGCGTTATGATTTCATCCTGATCGACTGCCCCCCATCCCTCGGACTTCTTACTGTTAATGCCTTGGTTGCTGCCGATAAGCTCCTTATTCCCATACAATGCGAGTTCTACGCACTCGAGGGTGTGACAAAACTCCTTGATTCGATGAAAAGAGTCAAAACGCGCCTTAATCCGACTTTGGATATATACGGCGTTCTTCTCACTATGTACGATAACCGAACGCTGCTTTCCAAACAGGTGGTTGACGAGGTTCGTGGATATTTCGGCCGCGTAGTGTTCAACACCATGATTCCTCGCACGGTCAAGTTATCTGAGGCACCTAGTTTTGGACAGCCCATTACGGAATATGATCCGAAAGGTAAGGGCTCTATTGCTTATATAGAGCTTGCAAAGGAAGTGATTGCTCGTGGCTAAGACAACGAAAAGCGGTTTGGGCCGCGGTTTGAACTCCCTGCTAGGCGGCGGCTACGAAGGCGGCATGCCCGATGAGCTTCCGAGAACCCGGCAAAGAGTAGTCGTTGAAGCGGGTGAGATCGATTCATATGATCCGATCATAGAGCCTAGGGAGAAACCCTTAGAGCGCCCTGTTCAAGAAAAGGAAAATGTTTCACGTGAAACAATCTCCATTCCGACAGAGGAAGTTGAAATTAAGGGCGTAAGCGAGAGGAAGCCGGTATCTGATATACCGCGTGTCCTCGATGAAGTACCTATCGATAAGGTTTTCCCTAATCCAGACCAACCACGCACTAATTTCAAGAAGGAGCAACTCGAAGAGCTTTCAGCTTCTATTAAAAAAGACGGCTTGCTTCAACCTATTCTCGTGAGAAGGATGGGTGTGGATCGTTATCAGATCATTGCTGGTGAGCGTCGATGGCAGGCATGTAAGCTTGCCGGTATGGAGAGTGTTCCCATAAGAATCAAGGATGTTGATGATGGGAAAGCCCTGGAGCTTGCTCTTATTGAGAACGTCCAGAGGTCGGATTTGAATCCGATTGAAGAGGCGTATGGTTATCGCCGCATGATGGAGCGGAATGACATGACGCAAATGGATGTGGCGAAAGCTATGTCTAAAGGACGTTCTACGGTTGCAAACGCCTTGAGACTGCTCGAGTTACCGGAAGAAGCACAGCAGCTTTTGTATGAGGAGAAAATTACAGCAGGTCATGCTCGTGCTATTCTGTCCATCCCGACAAAGGAAGGAAGACTTGCTCTTTCGAAGAAGCTGATGGAGACGAAGCTGAGCGTGAGAGAGACCGAGGCTCTCGCTCGCCTTCTCTCGGGAAAGAAGGATGATCAATCGACTTCAACAAGGACCTCTTCTCCCGACTCCTTCAAGAAAGTTGCGAAGACGCTTCGTGAGATCCTTAACACGAACGTAAGGGTAAA
>JAFSHA010000078.1 GCA_017440565.1 Eggerthellaceae bacterium
CGTCAGCAGCCTTGGTGTAGATGCCGCAACCCACACGGGCAAACAGAGCAACGGCGGAAGCGCCGGTGGCAAAGCCCTCGACCATGCCGATGTGCTCGTGCATAAGCTCGTAGGTGTCAACACCGAAGACCAGAAGGATGAGCCAGAGAGACAGGCCCATCAGCGCGAAGGAAGCAACGCACAGGCCCATGGTGAGGCCGGACTTAAAGCTGACGTTGAGAGCCTTGGCAACAGACTCGGTAGCAGCGTAAGCGGTGCGAGTATTCGCGCGGGTGGCAACGTGCATGCCCACGTAACCAGCGGCAGCGGAGAGAACGCCACCAGTGATGAAAGCAGCGGCCGTAAGCGGATGAAGAGCCACGGCCATAATGATGGCCACAACGACCATGAAGATGATGAGCAGCTTGTACTCAGCGAAGAGGAACGCCTTGGCGCCCTGCTGAATCTTCAACGAGATGCTGTTCATCTTGTCCGGACCCGGGTCCTGCCTCAAAACCCAGGAACCGAGGTAGCCTGCAACCGCGATGCCAATGGCAGCGCAAATGGGAGCAAGCCAAGCGACGGATGTAGTCACGTCAATCCTCCTTGAACTTCCTGCATACACATATTCGTTGCTGTCCTGCAGCCGGGCATTAACAGCCGCAGGACAGTAACCGCCTAATTGTAAAGGACTTGAAGGAAATGTGAAGAAAAAACCTTTTCTGCATCTCCCCCACTGGCCGCTCATCCCCGCAAACGGTGCCACGAGCTGGGGTGTTTCGCAACTAGAGGTTGCGGCGCACCCAGTCGATGTTGGACATGACGGTGGCAATGAGCTCGTCAACATTCGGGAAGGTCATCATGGGGCGCAGCCAATGGGTGAATTCGACGCGGATGGGCTTGCCATACAAATCGCCGTCGAAATCAAGGATGTGCACCTCGGTGTTGGCCTTCGCCCCCTCGAAGGTAGGCGCCACGCCAACGGAAACGGCGGCCTTGTAGCGCACGCCATCGACGTAGGCATAAGCGGCATATACGCCGTCACCGAGCACCTTCATCATGTCCGGCACATGCAGGTTAGCCGTCTTGAAGCCGAAGTCGCGGCCTTCCCCGCGCCCCGCCTCAACCTCGCCTTCCACCGCATAGCCATGCCCGAGCAGCCTGCGCGCCTGCTCGATCTTGCCCTCGGCCAGAAGGCCGCGGATACGCGTAGCTGTGACGGGCGCCCCGTCAACGGCGGCCAGGTCGTGGCCGACAGCCTCCATGCCGCGTGCGGCACCCCACTCGATAAGGTGCTCGACCTTGCCAGAAGCCTTCTTCCCGAAGCGGAAGTCATAGCCGACGTGAAGGCTTGAGGGGATGTTGCCGCGGAAGGCGGTCTCAAGGAAGTCATCAGGGTCTTGCGCGGCGAATTCACGCGAGAACGGGAACACCACCACGGCATCGACGTCAAGACGTGCCAGCTCGGCAATGCGGTCCTCGTTGCTCATGAGCTTCTTCAGGCTGCTGGCGCGAAACATCTCGTCGGGGTCGATGTCGAAGGTGAGCACCACGCTTTTCGCGCCCAATGTGCTTGCCGCCTCACGCGCGAAGTCAATGATGTACTTGTGCCCGCGATGCACGCCGTCGAACACGCCGAACGCGCACGCGCTGCCGTTGAGGATGCCAGCCTCCAAGGCCTCTTGAGAACTATAGATCTGCGCCACGGATAACTCCCGTCTGGAAATTGCATTTGCACTTATAGCGCGCGGACGCGCCGTCGTATTCATTCAGGGAAACAAGCCTGTTCTGGTACAGCATTGAAACCAGCTCGCCGTCGGCTGGTTCCTCGCAGCTTTCGCGTACGCCCGAGGTGCAGGCGCAAAGCGAGGCCTCGAGCCCGAGATTACGTCGTTCGCACAGCTTCACCTCATGGGCACGCAGCGCGTTTCCGTTTGAAACGGCACGCATGAGCGCTTCGTCGAGGAAAGCGAAGCGATAGCCCAGCACCGTAACGGGATCAAGAGCTGCGCGCACGCCTATTTCCTCAAGCGTCTCAAGGGAGACGCAGTCATCAAGCGAAATGGACCCCGCTTTCGTGCGCAAAAGCGCACTCATGTGAGCAGGGCAACCCAAGGTCACGCCCATATCGCGCGCAAGCGAGCGGATGTAGGTGCCCTTCGACACGTGGAAGGCGATGCGCCACACAAGCGAGCCGTCTTCCCCGTTCTCGAGCGCGACAAGCTTTGCCGAATAGACCTCGATGTCGCGCGGCTCGAGCTTGATGATGTTTCCCTTGCGAGCCTCATCGCAGGCCTTCCGGCCATCCACTTTGATGGCGGAATACAGAGGAGGCATCTGCCTGTGGGGCCCCACAAGGCTGGAGATGAAACAGCTGGCAAAGCCCTCGTCGCGCAGATCGTCGTAAATCTCGCCCGTCTTGAGAACCTCGCCCGTGCAATCATCGGTATCTGTTGCAGAGCCGAAACGAACATCGACCGTGTAGAGCTTGTCGTGTCCGGTCATGTAGGCGTCAAGCCTGGTGGCAGGGCCAACACAGACGGGAAGCACGCCTGCAGCAAGCGGGTCGAGCGTGCCGGTGTGGCCAACACGCCGCTCGCCAAAGATGCGTCGGCAGCGATTCACGACGTCATGCGAAGACATGCTGCTTGGCTTACGCACGCCTACAATGAGGCTCAGCCCCGACTCTCCCCTTTTCTTCGCCATGCTAGGCTCCCAACTCGGCTTCAAGGCGTGCGATGATGATTTCGCGTGCTTCGGCCATGCCGCAGCGCAGCGTGAAGCCGGCCGCCGCCTTGTGCCCGCCGCCTTCGTAGTCCTTCGCAATGGCCGACACATCGGTGTCGTCC
>JAFSHA010000079.1 GCA_017440565.1 Eggerthellaceae bacterium
GCTTCGCACCGGTGATGTTTTGACGCACGGATCCGCCATCGATGACGATGTTTTCGCTGTTCATCTCAGCAAGGACGGTACCACCTGTAATTTCCACGTTGCACTGTGAGCTGCTGTTTCCACCAGAGCCAACGGCATCACCACCATTAGCACCCCATGCTTCAACCACGCCACCCGAGACCGCAAAATGACCAAGGCTACCGTTGCCGCCACCGCCAATACCGGCACCGCCACCCGACTGCGAGCCACCTTGCGCGCTCACATGCAGGCCGCTAATCGAAACTTCTCGGCAGTAGCCGTCTGCGCCGGCGCCAATGCCAGCTGCACCCTCGCCTCCCGTTGCATGAACGTAATAGTCCCACGTATTCGTAGTGGAGTCGTACGTATTTCCAATATCGTAAGATACGACGATGCGTATATACAAGACATCCGAATCTTCACCGCTGCCAATACCGGCGCCGCCGGGACCGCCCGTCGCCGTTACGCGAGACCTGTTCTTGATGATAATCTCGGTAGGTTCGCTTTTGTCATCCCCCGGCTTTCCGCCGCCGATGCCGGCAGCTCCATCGCCGCCTCTTGCGGTAACCGTGCTGTCCTCGATGAGGATGTTCGTGCCGTAAAGGCTGTTGGGGAAGGAACTCTCCCCCGGCGACACCATATGGTACATATCGGAGCCCTCGCCGGCGCCAATGCCCGCGCCACCGTAACCACCTGAGGCCTCTACCGTGGAATCTACGATCGAAATGAGCCCATGAACGCCGGCGCTCCAGTTTTCCGCACGTTTACCGGGGTTTCCAGAGCAGCCAATTCCCGCGCTGTTGCGTCCACCAGACGCGGTAACGGTGGAACCCGTAATCGTAATGTCTTGGCAAGACTCGGAATGGCCAGCTCCAATTCCCGCGCTACCCGTTTCCACCGAGCTGTCTGAGGTGTTTTGAACGGTGCTTCCTTCAGCGCTTACCGTCGAATCGGTAATGGTGATGTTGCCCGTTACCTCCGAGCCCCAGCCACCACCGATGCCCGCACCACCGCGACCACCTATCGCAACAACATTACTTTGAATAATGGTGATGCTCCCGCATTCGCCGCCAAGGTAGTTCAAGCCCGAATTCTCGTTAGCATAATAGCCACCCGATCCGATGCCGGCACCACCGCTGGACTTGGCCTTTACGGTGCTATTTTCGATGACGATGCTGCCCAGCTCGCCGTAACAGCCCGAGCCGATGGCGGCGCGATTGGCCTTGTTATCTTCGCCACCCTTATCGGCTTCGGCATCAATGACAGAATTCCTGATGGCGATATGGATTTTCTTGTCGGTCATGTTCGCCTGGTGGTTTGCCCCACCAATGGAGCCGCCTTTGAAATCCGTATTATTGATGCTGATGCTCTTGATGAAACCGCCTGATCCAGACCCGATGGAAGGCCCTTTGCTGTCCATGTATCCGATATGCCTGATCTTGCAGTTTTCGATGACAATGTCGCCTATGGTGAACGTGTCCCAAAACTTCGTGGGGCCACCTCCAATGGCCGCACCTCGATAATCGGACGGTGTCTCAAGCTCGAGATTGGCATTTCTGATGGTTATGTCCCCGCCATTTGCGCTTGCGCTTCCAATGACCGCCGCGTCAGTGTTCCCCTCTACCTTTGCATCAATATTCAACCTCTGAGTGGAGCTTTCCCCCAGAATGACGATATCATCTCCGCTCAACTCGTTGGAAGAACCGATGGCGCAGCTTTCAACCTTTCCTATCGCCGTGATATCGCCCCAACCTCGAATATCGATTTGGGCCTGAACCTTGCTCGAGCCGCTGCCAATACCGGCAGCATACTCGCCGCCCGTTGCGTTAATAGTTCCACCGCGCAGCGTGATGTTCAGAGGGCTGTCGAGCGTGTCGATGTTGCTCGCCTGTGTACCCGGATTGCCAGCAATGTCGGTATTAGCGTTTCCAATGCCAGCACCGCAGTAACCGCCCTTCGCCGTAATGTTGAGTTCGGCATTTGACGATTGGTCTATCACAAGGCCAATTACGTCACTTTCATCGCCGCCGCCAATACCAGCAGCCCCGTAGCCACCTTGCGCCGTGATGGTGCCACCCGTGATAGTGAGGTAGCCAATGGTGCCGCCACTACCTGCACCAACTGCGTTTCCGGCGCCAATGCCAGCACCGTATTTTCCGCCGTAAGCTTCAATAGTTCCACCGCTGATGGTGATGTACTGAGCGACTCCGTCTTTGCTGCCACCAATGCCGGCAGCCTCTTCGCCACCTTGAGCCTCTACGCTACCGCCCGAAATAATGATGTGGTCGGTATTTCCGCCTTCACCGCTTGAGCCAGGGTCGCCTCCGCCAATGCCGGGAGCGCGATCGCCGCCTTTCGCCACAACCGTACCGCCGGAAATGTGCACGTTCGAGCACTTGCCACCCGAGCCCGCGCCGTAACCCTCGCCTCCGCCAATGCCGGCAGCGCCATCGTTACCTTCGGCGGTAATAGTGCCATTTTTGATGTAAATGCCATTAACAGCCAGGCCATCGAATCCAGACCCGATGCCCGCCGCGCCATCGATGCCATTGCCGCTGCCGTACGCTTGAATGATCGGGCAGTTATCGCTATCGCCGATAGTAATCTTTCCGCAGTTCTTGTCGTAGTCCGAGCCAATACCCGCCGCGCCGCGATCGCCGGTGCTCCCACGGGCCTCAAGCGAGCCATTGCCCAAAATAGTGACTTCCGTACCCTCGGACACCTCAAGGCCGGCGCGACCGTCGTTCGTGCCAATGCCGGAATAATTGCCGCCCTTCAGGCGATTTTCGCCCTCAAGGTAGATCACCACCCTGCTGGAGCCCGTGATATTGACGGCAGAGCTGTTGTCCCCGGAATCTAGCTGGATACTGACATTGTTAAGCGTCAAATACACCGTTTGATCGCTGGGGCTATTCACCGTAATGCTATGGGAAGTCGTTGAACCCGTGACCGTATAGTTACCGCCAGAGGTTATGGTATAGCCGCCTTTAGAGATATCGATCGCAGTGTCAGCGTAGCTTTTTTCCGTTAGAGCAAGCACCGAAACAGCGGCCAAGCACGCCGTAAGGATGCAGGCAAAAACGCGATTGAAAACGTTACGCGAAAGGATATGATTGACCAATCTCATGGTTACACCGAGCCATTCCTTACCGACAGACACAATGCCTGCAAGGGCATGATCAAATTACATTCGACATATTTTGACATACTGCGAATCAGAGGGTGCGTTCCAGCAGCGCGTTATCGGAAAAACATCTGAAGCGCGCCGCTTTCGCCAAAGGCAGACAGCTAAGCAACCAATGCGCCCGTCCGGCCCCGAAGAGCAAGGCGGGGACCCTCCGAGCCCCCACCTTGTCAGCTTTAGCTTACATTTTCGCAGCTCATTCGGCCGTGTAGCCCAAAGCGCTACAGGTAGTAAAGGCGCATGAGCATGGTGCCCACCTGGGCACGTAGCGCACTATCCTTCGGACCGAGGTAGCCGGTCGGCTCACCGTTCTCGGTGTAGCCACCGATGATGCCAGAACCCACGGCCCACTGCAGAGACTCGAAGGCGAAATTGCCAATCTTGCTGGAATCCTTGTAGGAGAGAATGTTGGTGTCCTCGCCCACCGAGGTGTCCATGCCGGCGTACTCAGCGAAGCGATACAGCATGACAGCCAGCTGCTCGCGAGTAATCTCGTCTTGCGGGCCCAGCACGGTTCCGTCACCGTAACCGCGGAGAACACCGATGCCATAAGCCCACTTAACCGACTGCTCGGCCCAGCTGCTCACCTTGCCAGCATCCTTGAAATCAAGGGGCATAAGGTCGCCCATGCTCATGTCGAAGTTGCGCATATTAGCGTAGCGATACATCATGACCGCGAACTGTTCACGCGTGACGTTGTCCAAGGGGCCAATTTCCTCGGCAATAAAGGAGTCGGGCGAGGTGTAGCCAGTGATGACGCCCATGCCGTTAGCCCACTCAAGGCCGTCATGGTACCAAGCCTTGGGGTTGGCGTCCTTGTACCAGGCAAGATGGCAATCCTCGTCCTTCAAGCAGTTCTCGTAGAAGCGTTCCTGGATGTCAGACACCACGTAGTAGCCGTCCACAGGACCGAAGATGGTGTAGTACTCGCCCAGCTCAGATACGTAGCTGGCAGGATCTTCGCTAAAGCGACCACCGCAAACCTGCACATCAGCGCCTTCGCAAGCTTCCCCGCAGATGAGGCCGCCGTCGATCACGCCGCTGAATACGGTCAGAGAGGGAGTGTACTCGTCGCCGTCCACGAGGTCGTCGGTAACCAGCTCGCCAGTGATGGAGGCGCCTTCAACCCAAAGCTCACCGTGGTTGATGACGGCGTAGTCGCCACCCTTCACCACGCTGTACATGAAGTTGGCGAAAGCCCGCGGCGCGTTGAAGACGGCACAGTCGACGCCTTCGCGAGCAACCAAGGCAACAGAGGTCTGGCTGTTGTCTTCAAAGATCAGCTCACCAAGGGCAAGCTGTCCGCAATTAAAAACCACGCTTCTGCCGGAGGGGGACGTGTTTACGATCAGGCCATCCGTGATCTGAAGGTAGGTACCCTCTTCGATCATGACGGTATACTGCGAATTCGAAGAGGTCAGCTCATGCCCGTTCATGTAAAGGTAGAGATCGGCATCGCTCGCCTCGGGAACGAGAAGCCCCGCACTTCCCAGGTCGACATCCTTCTGCAGGTAGATGTACGCCATGTCTTCCCACTCGGTCTCGGGATCGCCCGCCGCGGCCGCCGCATTGACGGCATCCTGCAGGCTCATGTGCTCGGTGACGTTTCCGTCGGGGTGCTCCACATGGGCAACGCAATCGTCGGCGAAAGCCAGGGTCGGCACCGCCAGCGCGGCGGTCATAGCCACCAGCGCCATCGCAAGCGAAAGCTTACCGATGATCCTTCTCATGTCAGTTCCCTTCACTCGTTTCCCGAATAAGGGCCGCGCGTGCGCTGCAGCAAAGCGCCTTTCCGGGTGCCAAAAGCATTGCGCCCATTATAAATGCTACTTAATCGCACACAGTTGTGAATGGCGCTCTTTTTTCACCATTAAGAGCCGCGCGAAAAAGTTATCATGTGCGCAGGTGCGCACCACCGTTGCGCGCGGGCGTTTGAAGGGAGTTCTTATGGCCATCCTCAACAATGATTCGGGTAAGTACGCGGCAAACATCGTGCAGGTATGCGGCGGACCGACGATGAGCGCGGATTTCAAGCCCATCTACGACAAATTCGCCAAGCGCATCATCTGGATCGATGGAGAGGTGTGTCCGGGTGCGTTCCAGATGAACACAGCCTGGTACCACAGCGTGCCTGAGCGCGATCCCATCTTCGGGCCGCACACGCACAACGACTGCGACGAGCTCATCGGGTTCTTCTCATCCGACCCCGAAAATCCCTACGACCTCGGCGGAGAGATCGAGTTCACCATCGACGACGAGCCGCATCTGCTCACGAAGTCGAGCATCATCTTCGTACCTGCGGGCGTTTCGCACAATCCCATGCGCATCCTGAAGGTGGACCGCCCCATCTTCCATTTCTCCGTCATCACCAAAACCGCCTACGAAGGCGTTGACACGTACGAGTAGGAGAAGATCTAAGGGTTGTCGGCCTCTGTCCGAGATGAACGGCTAGGAACGCCCCAAGGGACGAAAATCGACCGTTTTTGTCCCAGATGAACGTTTAGGAACGGATTTTCCCAAGAAAACGTTCCTGGACGTTCATCTGGGACAGAGAGGATCCGATTTCCCCCTCTAACCCGTTCCTGGACGTTTATTTGAGACAGGGAGGCACGATGGTTAGGGAAGTCGGGGATGTATGGCACCTCTCTCCGCTCGCTCGAACAGCCCTTCACCCATTCGGCTCCTCGTTCACTTGCATGGAGTCATGCGCTGCACTCTTTTCGCATGAATGGGAAGGTGCGACCCCCTCGTTCATCCTGGTAGAGATCGGCGCCCGATAATGGGTCGTGGCAGAAACTGACGGTTTGTCTCGATTCTGCTCTCACGTGGCAGAAACCGACGGTTTGTCCTAGTCGGAAGGCCCCGAAACTGATCCAAACCGTCGAAACCTGCCATTTTCTGGCAGAAACCGACGGTTTGGGTGCTCCAAACCGTCGGTTCCTGCCACGGAAGGGCTCGATCGAGACAAACCGTCAGTTTCTGCCACGATGGAGCAAATCTGAACAGAAAGGTGCAGCCCTTTCACTCATTCCCGGCAAGCATGACAAAAACCGCGAATCAACCGCGAGTTGCGCTGGGGATCAAGGATTGCGAGCACGTACTTTCGGGCACCCTCACCTGCAAGCGCCAGCCGCTTTTCACCTGCGGACACAAGCCGCTACCCATCCGCGAGTTCCTCCAAGAGTGGGTCAGGGAGCCGGGATCTGTGCCCCATTCTAGCGGGACGCAGATCTCGGCCCTGCGTCTCGCCGCTACGGCCATCAGTCGCTACTCGCCTGTGAACCAAAGCCGTTACTCGCCTGCAAGCTCCTCCAAGAAGCGCGCGATGGGACCGAGAAGGTTGTCGCCCTCGTCCAGCTTGAAGTGGCGCAAGGGCAGCGTGAGCTTTTTCTTTTCCGCGAGGTAGCGCCCGCCCGAACGGCGCAGCGGCGTCATGGCCGTCTTCGGCACCGCAATAGGCTCGACCACGAGCTTACCGCCCGTCACCGAAATCGTACGCACGCCGTGCTCGTTGGCGAAAGCCTTGATGCGCGCCTTCTCAAGCAGGTTGGCCGCCGCTGGGGGCATATCGGGTCTCTTCTCCTCCAGTTCCTCGCGAATGGCCGCCACATCCTCAAGCCTTCCAGCGCTTGCGATCTTGCGGTACCACAGCACGCGCTCGTCGGCGTCGGGCACGTACTCCTCGGGCAGATAGGTATGCCCCGGCACGTTCACCGTGATGTCGGATAGCGCTGGCGGAAGCTGCCCGAACGCCTTCTCGTCGCCCTCTCGCGTGGCGTTGACGGCCTGCGCGAGCATCTGGGCGAACAAGTCGAAGCCCACCGCGCTCATGTTTCCGCTCTGCTCGGCGCCCAGCAGGCTGCCCGCCCCGCGAATCTCAAGGTCGCGCATGGCGATGCGCATGCCGCTGCCCAAGTCCTGATGTTCGTCGATGGCGGTGAGGCGCGCCATGGCCTCCTCGGTAAGCGCCACCGTCTCGGGGAACATGAAGTACGCAAAGGCCTGACGCGAAGAACGTCCCACGCGGCCCTTGAGCTGGTACATCTGCGCCAAGCCCAGCCGCTGCGAATCTTCGATGATAAGCGTGTTGGTGTTGGGGTTGTCGATGCCGCTCTCGATGATGGTCGTGGCAACCAGCACGTCAAGCTCGCCCGCCGCGAAGTCCTCCATCACGCGCTCGAGCTCGTCCTTTCCCATCTGCCCGTGAGCCACGCCCACGCGCGCCTCGCCAGCAGCCGCCTGCACGCGCGCCACCGCGTCGTCGATCGAGCGCACGCGATTGCTTACGTAGTACACCTGTCCCGATCGGTCCAGCTCGAAGCGAATCGCCGCGCTCACCACATCGGGATCCCACTCCCCCACGTGCACCTTCACCGCACGGCGGTTGTCGGGCGGCGTCATGATGAGGCTCATGTCGCGCACGCCCGAAAGCGACATCTGCATGGTGCGCGGAATGGGCGTCGCGGAAAGGGTGAGCACATCGATGCTCTCACGCAGGTTCTTGAACTGCTCCTTGTGCCCCACGCCGAAGCGCTGCTCCTCGTCGATGATGACAAGACCCAAATCATGCGGGTTCACATCACGCGACAGCAGACGGTGAGTGCCAACAAGCACGGCCACGTCTCCTTCCGCAAAGCCCTTCAGCGCAGCAGCCTGCTGGGCTGGCGTGCGAAAACGCGAAAGCACTTCGACCTTGACGTCGAAGGGCTCGAAGCGGGCGCGGAAGTTCGCGAAATGCTGCTGGGCCAAAATGGTGGTCGGGCACAGCACCATGACCTGCTTGCCATCCTGCGTGGCTTTGAACGCCGCACGTAGCGCCACCTCGGTTTTGCCGAAGCCCACGTCGCCGCAGATGAGGCGGTCCATAGGACGCGGAGACTGCATGTCGGCCTTCACGTCGGCAATGGCCGCCAGCTGGTCGCGCGTCTCCTGATAGGGGAAGGACTCCTCCATTTCAAGCTGCCACGGCGTATCGGGCCCGAAACGATAGCCCTGCGTGGCCGCACGGCGCGCGTACACATCCACGAGGTCAAACGCCAGCTGCTTGGTAGCCTTGCGCGCCTTCTGCAATGCGCGCGACCAGTCGCTCGTGTTCAAGCGCGTGAGGCGCGGGCTCGCCCCCTCTGGCCCCACATAGCGCGTCACGCGGTCAAGCTGCTCGACGGGCACGAACAGCCTGTCGCCCTCGGCGTACTCCAGCAGCAAATAGTCGCGCGCCGTGCCGTCAACCTCCTGGCGGACAAGCTCCTTGAAGAAGGCGACGCCATGAGCGGCATGCACCACGTAGTCGCCCGGCTTGTAGGGAAACGTGACCTCCGTTATGTCCACGCGCCTGCGTGCACGCGCCGCCTGCTGGGCACCCTGCGTGTCGGAAATGGAAACAAGCGCGAGCTTCGCATCGGGAAAGATCATTCCCAGGGGAATCTCGACGTCGACCACGTTGACGGCGCCGCGCCTCAGCTGCCGCTTGGCGATTCCGGGGAACTCCCCCGACTCCGATTGAGGGGAGCCTTCTGAGGTGCTCACCAAGCGAGTTCCGCACGAGCCGGAGGCGCCAGTGGCGCCTCCGCGCGAGCTCAGGACTGTTTGAGCGACTGAGCTCCTCGGAAGGCTCCCCGCCCCGCCGGTCATTTCTTCACCATCAAACCCCAGGTCA
>JAFSHA010000080.1 GCA_017440565.1 Eggerthellaceae bacterium
CGAGCTTCTGCGCTTCACGCCCGTCGTGGGGATGCCCACCGTCACCACCGGCTTCCTGCATCGTCGCGACCTTGCACTCAGCGAAGGCGAGCTGGCGTTCAAGCGCACGCTGAAAGCCCGCTTCAACCACCGCTTCAGCGACTTCGCCCGCTAAGGAACCCCGACCAGACAACCCGCCGCGGCATAGCGACCCGCGATAACCGGCCAGCCAACCGCCGCAGCAAGCTGGCCAACCGCCACAGCAAGCCGACACGCGGTAGCAGGGCGGTTCGCCGCAGCGGGCGGGCCAACCTCCACAGCAGGGCGATACGCCGTAGCAGGGTAACCCACCCTAAAGTAACGACCCGCCGCAGCACGAGTCATCCCCCCATCTCTATCCGAAAACACCCGATCTATCACGATTTTTCGATTCCCCAGCACCCTTCCCATCCGAAAAGAGACGACCTGTCACGATCATTTCGCCAGTTTCAGCTGTTTTTATCCAAATAAGCACGGTCTGTCATGACAAGTCGTGTGTTTTCGGATAGAGGGAGCCTCTAAAGACCCTTCCAACGTGACAGACCGTACGTTTTCGGATGCGAGCAGTTCGGGAATACCCTCCAGCGTGACAGATCGTTCGTTTTCGGATTCGCAATCGAAACCACTGGGCCCACAGATGCACTCTGTCCCCATGCGCAAAAAAAGCGGCCCCGTAGGGCCGCTCGTTTCGCTTGGTTATGCGCGTGATTTAGTCCTCGACAACCTCGGGGATGGCACCCATGGGGCACTCCTCGACGCAATCGCCGCAGGCGATGCAAGCATCCTCGTTAGCGACTTCGACAACGCCGCCGACAACCTCCAGAACGCCTTCAGGGCAAGCATCGACGCAGATGCCGCAGCCGATGCACTCATCAGCTTCGATAATCGGGTGAGACATAGCAACTCCTTCGTCTTGTCTATGGAACGCGACCCCTCGGGCCAATCCAAATCATCAGTGCGCAAGATACCATTAATCGCCCCTCGCGCAAGCGCAAATCGCAAGTTTTCAGGCTGCGGTTGCATTTGGCGCCGTATGAGCAAATGCGCTAGCAAATGCGCGGAAGCTGCTCGCCCACCAGCATGTCGAGGATGCGCGTACCGCCGAACGACGTACGCAGAAACACCTTCGGCCCGCGGTCGGGTCGCGCTTCTGCCACCTCACCGATAATGGCCGCATCGGCGCCGTAACGGTTCGCGCGCATGGCCGCTAGCGCGGCCTCGGCCTCATCGGCCGGCACGACGCACACCATCTTGCCCTCGTTTGCCACCTGCATGACGTCGTAGCCCAGCATATCGCAGGCGCCCAGCACGGCGTCCTTCACCGGCACGGCGTCCTCCTCGATGGTGATGTCGACGCCCGCCTGGCTAGAAAGCTCGTTCAGCGTCGAGGCGATGCCGCCGCGCGTAGGATCGCGGAAGCAGCGCGTGTTTGGCGCCGCCGCGAGCACCTCGGCGATAAGATGGTTGAGCGGAGCCGCGTCGCTTTCGATGGCCGCCTGGAACGAAAGCCCCTCACGGCAGCTCATGATGGCGATGCCGTGATCACCCAAGGTGCCGCTGACCAGCACTTTGTCACCAGGCTGGCAACGGGCGCCGCCCAAGTCGACCCCCGGGGCCAGCACGCCCACGCCGCTCGTGTTGATGTAGATGCCGTCGCCGTGACCGCGGTTGACCACCTTCGTGTCGCCCGTGACAATGCGCACGCCAGCTTCCTTGGCCACCTCGGCCATGGTCTGGCAGATACGCCGCAGGCTTTCCATGGGAAAGCCCTCTTCAAGAATGAAAGCGCAGCTCAAATACAGCGGCACGGCACCGCTTGTGGCCACGTCGTTGACCGTTCCGCACACCGCAAGGCGCCCGATGTCGCCGCCAGGGAAGAAATGCGGCGTGACAACGAAGCTGTCGGTGGAATACGCCAGGCGCTCGCCTGGGGCAAGCCCCGCAAGCACGGCGGCGTCATCGCCGCGACGAAGCTCGTCGCTGCCGTACGCCTCGATGAACACCTCGTCGATAATGCGCTTCATCATGCTTCCGCCACTGCCGTGGCCGAGCATGACCGTTGTGTCCTTGCTCATGGAATTCCTCTCGAGTGAATCAAGGGACAGGTTATTTTTCGCCATAGTGTGACAAATGACCTGTCCCCTTGTCACACTCGCGGCTGGTGGTGGTAAGCACCAGCTTGCCGTTTTGCACGCCCTTCGTACCCAGGATGAGGTTGGCGAGATCCTGCACAAAGCCCGTTTCGCCGCGCAGCACGATAACTTCCAAGCACGTGTGCTCGTCGACGTGCACGTGCATGGCGCTCACAATGCTGTCAAAGCAGTCATGCTGGATGGCGTGCAGCTTCTCCTGCAAGTCAGAGGCGTGATGATCGAACACGATGGTAAGCGTCCCCATCACCTCGACGCCGGGCATGGCGCAGTCGTCCTCCACCAGCGCGTCGCGCACTAGGTCACGCACCACCTCGCTGCGATTCTTCGCCAAGCCGCGCCGTGCGACCAGACGATCGAAGCGGATAAGCAGATCCTCGGGCATGGCGACCGAGAACCTCATGAGGTCGTTGCTCATAGCCGAGCCCTTCGCTACACCAGGCTTACCGTCACACCGCCGTTGGCGTCCGCGTCATCCTCGAGCGCGTCCTTCGCGTCAGCCAAAAGCGCGCGCACCTCGTCGAGCAGAAGCTGCGCAGCGTGCAGCTTGTCATCGACGGTGGGCAGACCGGCGTCACCTGCCATGTGAGCGAGATTGTGAACCCAGCGACGCTCGAGCTTGATGTGATCGTCGATCTGCTCGATCATCTGCTCGAACTGACCCGTGTTAACTCCATTGGTGCACATAGGTGCCTCCTATCTAAAAACCGCATCGCCCGGCTTTGCCCACACGGCGCCCGCGCGATCGCCTTACTTGTTATGATGCACATTAATAATATGAAGGAACGACGACTTCAAGGACTCGTGTGAATAATTCCGCCAACAGTAACATTTTCGAGGTGACCGCCCACGATACGCTGGAGCTGTACGGCGACTTCGTGGAAGGCTTAGGAAGCGAGCTGGTGCTTGTGCTCTGCGGGCAGGCGAAAGGGCCTGGTTCACAGGCAAAACGCGCTTTGATAAGCTCCATGGAAAAGCTAGGGTACGGAATGCGGCCATGCGCCTTCGCCACCTGCGAGCTTGCCGATGGCGGCCAGCTGGGACCAAGTGACGCCTTCACGCTTGTCGAGGGGCTCGACCCGCTGCTGGTTGTTGCCGTCGATGCCGCGGCAGCACGTCTGCTTTCGCAGGCTTACCGGGTTCCCATCCAGCCTGACGGGGTGTTTCGCCTGATGGGACGCCCATGCCTTGCTTTCTCGTCTTTCGAGCACATGCTGGCAACCGAAGACGAGCGCCAGCGAGCCTGGGCTCTCATGAAGTCGGTTGCCCGCAGCACCCGCTGACGGCCTACGCCAAAAGCGCGCGGCCGGCAGCTTCGAGCTCATCGAGCGCGGAATCGGCCTCGAGCGCCGTGGCACCCCTCGCGAACAGGTAGAGCTTGATTTTGGGCTCGGTGCCGCTCGGGCGCACGATGAGCTTCGCCCCGCCCGAAAGATCGAACTGCACCACATCGGCGGGAGGCAGGTCGTCCACACCGGGCGCGTAGTCCACCGCCCGCTCGACCACACGGCCCGCCACCTCGGCGGGAGCCGCCTCGCGCAGGCGCGCCATGATGGCCGCCATGCGAGCCGACCCCTCGGCGCCAGGGTAGGAAAGCGAAACCGTGCGGTTGTGGAAGTAGCCGTGCCGCTCGTAGAGCCCACGCATGGCGTCTGCCAGCGTGCGCCCCTCGCGCTTGAGCTCGCGCGCCAGCTGGCAGATGAGCATGCTCGCCACGACAGCGTCCTTGTCGCGCACGTGCGTGCCGGCGAGGTAACCGTAGCTCTCCTCGAAGCCAAAGATGAAGCGGTCAGCCTCGTCCGCCTCCTCGAGTCGTCCGATGACCTCGCCGATGTACTTGAAGCCCGTGAGCACACGCCGAAGCTCAAAGCCGTGCTCGGCGGCGATGGCGTCGGCCATAGCCGAAGACACGATGGTAGTCACGGCCACGGCGCGCCCAAGGTCCTCCCCGCGTTCGGCGCGATGGCGCGCCACGTAGTCGAGCAGAAGCACGCCCACCTCGTTGCCGGAAAGGAGCACGTAGTCCCCGCCATCGGCCACCGCGACTCCCACGCGGTCGGCGTCCGGGTCGGTGGCTATCAGCAGGTCGGGGCGCACCTTCTCGCAGAGCGCGAGCCCGAGCTCGAGCGCCGCGCGCTCCTCGGGGTTGGGGTACGGGCAGGTGGAAAAGCTTCCATCGGGCTTTTCCTGCTCGGGCACGACCGCGACGTCGCGCACGCCGATGCGCTCGAAGATGCGGCCCACGCACTCCATGCCCGTTCCGTTGAGCGGCGTGTACACCACCTTGAGGTCGTCTTTCTCCGAGTCCTGCGCGCCAAGCGGAAAGATACGCGGTTCGAGCGAGGCGTCGGCCACCGCGTCGACGTACTCGTCGAGCACGCGCTCGGGAATCCAACGCACCAAGCCCGCCTCGAGGGCCTCGTCGAAGTCCACCCGCCGCACGTCGAGGAAGGCGTCGACCGCGCGGATGGCGCCCGAGATGGCGCGCGCGGCCTCGGTGGTTATCTGGCAGCCGTCGGGGCCGTAGGCCTTGTAGCCGTTGTAGGCGGCGGGGTTGTGGCTGGCCGTCATGCAGATGCCGCCCGAGCAGCCCAAGTTGCGCACCGCCCAGGAAAGCGCCGGCGTGGGCTCGACGCGCGGGTACACGTGCACGGTCACGCCGTTGGCGGCCAGAACCTCGGCCGCCACGCGCACGAACACGTCGCCCTTCACGCGGCTGTCGCGCGCGATGGCCACGGAAGGCGCGGCGAAGTTGGCCACCAGATAGTCGGCGAAGCCCTGCGTGGCGCGCCCGACCGTGTAGACGTTCATGCGGTTGGTGCCCGCACCCACGATGCCGCGCAGCCCGGCCGTGCCGAACTCGAGGTCCTGGAAGAACGCATCGGCTATCGCGCCCTCGTCACCGGCCGCCTCCATGGCGCGCAGCTCGGCCAGAAGCTCGTCGTCCTGCACGCGGTCGAGCCATTCGCTCAGCAGCTTGTGGGCATTCGTCATGTTCCGCTCCTCGCTCGGTGCCCTCTCGGGCGTTCATGGGGTAAGCTAAACTTTACCCGAACGGACGGCCAAACGCGAGAAGGGATGCGCCATGTCCAACAAAAGCCTAGCGAAGGCGCCCGAGAGCACCTGCGTGCTGGTGACGGGCGGCGCCGGGTTCATCGGCAGCCACACCTGCGTCGAGCTCATCGAGCGCGGCTACTCAGTGGTCGTCGTGGACGACCTCAGCAACTCGAGCGCCAAGGCCATCGACCGCGTGCGCGCCATCACGGGCACGGAAGGGACGGACCGCCTGACGTTCTACGAGGCCTCCATCTTGGACGAGGCCGCCCTCGAGCTTGTCTTCGCGCGCCACGACATCGACGCCATAATCCACTTCGCGGGTCTCAAGGCCGTCGGCGAGAGCGTGGCAAAGCCGCTCGAATACTACTGGAACAACGTGGCCGGCACCATGGTGCTCTGCCGCGTGGCGCGTGCGCACGGCGTGAAGAACATCGTGTTCAGCTCGAGCGCCACCGTCTACGGCGAGCCCGACTTCGTGCCCATCACGGAAAGCTGCCCCAAGCACGAGGCCACCAACCCCTACGGGCAGACCAAGAGCATGCTCGAGCGCATCCTCACCGACCTCTACCGCGGCGACGACGAGTGGAACGTCGTGCTGCTGCGCTACTTCAACCCCCTCGGCGCGCA
>JAFSHA010000014.1 GCA_017440565.1 Eggerthellaceae bacterium
CCCCTCCCGCAAGAGCCTTCTCGCGCGCCGCGGCCACACGCGCGCGGTTGCGTCGTTCGAGCACGATGAACACCACGCCGTAGGCGATAAGAGCCACCGCCACCGTCCACGCGTTATAAAAGTGCTCGTTGAAGAAGTCGTCCAAGGTCAGCCCAATGGCCGCCGCGGGCACGCACCCGATGACGACCATGCCCCACAGCCGCCACGTGCCGCGACGCTCGGCCTCGGTCTTGCGCCTCGAAAACGGGTTCAGCTTGTTGAAGTACAGGATGAGCACGGCCATGATGGCGCCCAACTGAATGACCACGAGGAACAGCTCCAGGAACGTATCGCTCACGTCGAGCTTCACGAACTCATCCACCAGGATCATGTGGCCCGTCGACGAAATGGGCAGCCACTCGGTAATGCCCTCCACCACGCCGATGAGCACGGCCTTCAGTATCTCGATGATCATGTCCACGAATAAGCTCCTATGAAAAGCCCGACCCAACGCAGGCGAAACGCATAACCGCTGCATGGTACCACGCTCGCACGCCGCGCCGCCCATTTCCCAGCAAATCGCCACGAACGAATAGATGAAACCCAGCTCACGCCCCAGCAGGACGGGGAGCCGGACCCCGAGGCCCCGCACCACTACCTGGCTTCCCGCCGCAAACGGCAAAGCGAAAGCCGATCCCGGGCTCCCGTCCCGCCCGTCGCCTCTTGAAGTTTGCCGAGGTTAACATTCCCCGACTTATGTGTCCTTTCGGGAGCGCAAGCGTCCTTCCACGCGCCAATGAAGTATCCTATGCTCAAGCGAATTCCCAAAGATTGGAACATCCATGATCCACAACCACGACTTCGACCACGCTCATAACGCCATGCTCATCGACATGCACTGCCACCTCGACTTCATCGAGAACGCGGCAGAGTTCGAGGCCCTCGCCTCGCACTGCGGCATCACCTCGCTTTCCAACACCGTCACGCCACAGGGTTACGAAGCCGTGCACGACGCCTTCGAGCGCAGCGAGTACGCGCACATCGCCCTCGGCGCGCACCCTTGGTGGATCGCCGATGGACGTTTGGGCGAAGACGACCTGGCTCTTTTCGAGCAGTACGCCGTCGACTCCCCCTTCATCGGAGAAGTAGGCCTCGACTTCAACGGCGAACGCGCCCAAACGAAGGACAAGCAAATCGCAGCGCTGACGCGCATCCTTTCCGCCTGCGAGGGCAAGCTCATCTCGCTGCACGCAAGCGCCGCCGAATCCGACCTTCTTGACCTGCTTGAATCTACTGGCGCGGCCACGCGCAACGACTGCATCCTGCACTGGTATGCAGGCCCAGCCGATCAGCTGCAGCGCGCCCTTGACCTGGGCTGTTACTTCTCGATCGGCAAGCGCATGCTCGACACCAAACGAGGCCGCGAATACGCACGCATCATCCCGATTGAGCGTCTGCTCCTCGAAAGCGACATGCCCTCGAAGGAACACACCTGCTACACACCCGCCCAGTGGAACGCCGACCTCACCGAAGCCCTCCTCGCCATCTCCGAGGCGCGCGAAGCCGACCCCGAGGCCATTCTCGAGGCCGTTCATCGCACCAGCGACCGCCTTCTGCGCCGATAGGAACGCTCCATGCAGGTTCGCACCCCCATCAAAGTCCGCTACGGCGAAACCGACATGATGGGCGTGGTCTACCACGCCAACTACCTGCTGTACTTCGAAGACGCGCGCAACCATTTCCTCGAGGAAATCGGCTTTCCCTACAGCCGCATCGAGGAAGCAGGCATGATGTGCCCCATTCACAACGTGAACATGACCTACAGCTCGCCCCTGCGCTACGGCGAGGAAGCGTTCGTCGTCACCGAGGTCATCGAGAACCGCGCCACGAAAACCACCTACTCGCAGCGCGTCTACCGCGCCGGCATGGACCCCACTACCGACAAGCCTTGCGTCGACGGCGTGATAACCGCCTGTATGGTCGAGCGTGACACCTTCAAACCGGTCAGCATAAAGCGCGTCTTCCCCGAATTGTTCGCCCGTTACGACGAAATCCTCGCCGGTCACGCACAATAAGCCCACAAGTAGTTCGCCTCGCGCATCCAGCGGGCAAGCGACCGCCATAACCCGACCTTGCGCCCGATGCCAATTTTGGCGTCGGGCGCAGTTCTTCGCGCACGCATCCCATCGAGCTCCGCCATGCCACAACTCCGATGCCAGAAGAGCCACGCATCTCCGTTCCCATCTGTCGGCGCAATTCTCTCGTGGCAGAAACTGACGGTTTGTCTCGATTTGCCTTCCGCGTGGCAGAAACCGACGGTTTGGAGCAGTCGGAAAGCCCCGAAACCGATCCAAACCGTCAAAACCTGCCACTTTCTGGCAGAAACCGACGGTTTGTCTCGATTTGCCTTCCGCGTGGCAGAAACTGACGGTTTGGAGCAGTCGGAAGGCCCCGAAGCCGATCCAAACCGTCAAAACCTGCCACTTTCTGGCAGAAACCGACGGTTTGGGTAGTCCAAACCGTCGGTTTCTGCCACGGCGGAGCGAGATCGAGACAAACCGTCAGTTTCTGCCATGCTTAGTCCTCCCGCGCTTTCACCTCTCTATCCTCACAATAGGATAATCCTAGGGCAAATTATGCTATGACAATTATTGCTTTGTCATAAGATAATTTGCTATCGTAGAGCTTGCGTATTTGGGCGCCTGTTTGCCGCATTCCGGCACGCCCGAAGCGCAGAGGGGTTGGCCTTGCGAGGAATGCCGAAAAAGGGCGTCGAGGCCAATTCAGAGAGATAATAACAAGAGGAGGAAAGATGCTGAAAACAGCAACTGGGCAGGGCATCACTCGCCGCAGCTTCCTGAAGACCACCGCGGTCACCGCGGCGGGCGTCGCGGCGCTCGGCGGTCTTGCCGGGTGCAGCTCGGGCGAGGAAACGCCTGTCGAGGAAACCCCCACACCCGTCGAGGAGACGAAGATCTTCCAGAGCTGCATGGGTAACTGCTCCGGCTTTGGCTGCCCCTGCTACGTCACCGTGCGCGAGGGCAAAGTGGCCAACATCGAGCGAGCCAAGCTGAAGTGCCCCGACGGCACCGACAGCCCCTATCAGGAGACCTGTCTGAAGGGCTACACCAACATCGAGCGCATGTACTCCCACACGCGCGTCCTGTACCCGATGAAACGTGCGGGCGAGCGCGGCGCTGGCCAGTGGGAGCAGATCAGCTGGGATCAGGCCGTTCAGGAGATCACCGACAAATGGAAGCAGCTCCAAGCCGACTACGGTCCAGGGGCCGTCGCCTTCATGCCTGGCTCTGGCTCCATCTTGGCCACCACCTCCTACGTAAATCGCCTGAAGACACTCATGGGCGCCCTGTCCATCGGACTTGGCTACGATGTGACCGGCATGAGCTGCCAGTGGAACCACGCCGGCTTCCACCCCCTCATCATGGGCCAAAACGAATGGCGTGATATGGTGAACGCCAGCAACTTGTTCATCTGGGGCACCAACCCTACCGAGTCGCACATCGTTGACTACCACCTAGTCAGCCAGGCAAAGGAAAACGGCGCGAAGATCGTCTGCATCGACCCGATCTACACCACCTCCGCCGCTAAGGCCGACCCGTACGTGCCCATCCGCCCGGCAACCGACGGTCTGCTCGCCGCAGGCATGGCCCAGATCGCCATCCGCGACGGCTTCATGGATAAAGCCCACATTCAAACGCTCACGGTCGGCCCCTTCCTCGTGAAGGATTCCGACGGCCTGTACCTCCGCCTCTCCGACCTCGGCCAGGCGGAGGCCGGCAGCGCCGAGGACCGCATCATGGTCATGGACGGCGGTCAGGTCGTTGCATTCGACACTGCAACTGATCCCGAGATCGAGGGCAGTTTCGAGGTCGAGGGCATCGCCGTCAAGCCGGCTTGTCAGATCCTCCTCGACCGCATCAACGTATGGGATCTCGAGACCATCGCCGAGATAACCGATATCCCACTGGCCACCATCGAGGAGCTCGCCGCCATCTACACATCGGGTCCGTCCATTATCTATACAGGTTTTGGCCCGGACCACTACTCCAACGGCCAGACCAGCTATGACGGCATGCTCGCGCTTGCTGACATCACCGGTCAGGAGGCCAAGCACGGCGCCGGCATCTGCTGCACCGACTACAGTGCGCCCATTGCGCAGGGTCTGGTGAGCACCTCTACAACCGACCTCGCAGACATTGCTCCTGCAGGACAATCCATTAGCCCGGCGCACCTTCACGAACTCATAGAGAAGGGTGAGCTCGTAGGCATCAAGGCGCCCAAGTCTGTCTACATCTACATCGGCAACCCCATCACTAACTACCCGGACCGCCAGAAGATGCTGAAGTCCCTCGGATCCATGGAGATGGTCGTCGTTGCCGACATGTTCATGTCCGAGACCTGCCTGTACGCTGACTATGTGCTGCCGGCCGCGTTCCTCTTTGAGCGCAGCGATCTTCATGAATCATTCAGCACCTTCGTCAAGCACATCCAGAAGGCCGTCGAGCCCGCTGGCGAGGCTCTGAGCGACTTCGAGATCGTCAAGAAGCTCGGCATCGCCATGGGCTTCGAGGAGTACTTCACGCAGAACGTGGACGAGTTCCTCGCGTCCTGCGTGACCAACGACACCGCCGCCGCCGCCGGCATCACCTGGGAGCGCCTCCAGGAGGAGAACGCCATCTGGTCTTACCCCGAGGAGCCAGTTGTCCTCGGTCTGAACACCCCAATCTACACTACCTCCGGCCGCTTCGAGTTCTACCACGAGGGAATCAAGCCCATGCACGACGTGGGTCAGGAATGGGATATGAAGAAGGAGTCCTGCTGGTTCTGGGAGCCGCCCATCGAGGCATGGCCCGAGACCGTCGGTGGCTTCGAAGCCGTTCCCGAGGCTGAGAAGTACCCGCTGCTCTTCATCTCCGAGCGCTGCAAGTTCAAGACCCACACCATGTTCAACAACTCGCCCATGATCCTCGAACTCGATCCTGAGCCCTACGTGAAGGTGAACCCGAAGGACGCCGAGGCTTACGGCGTTGGCGAGGGCGACATCGTTCGCGTGTGGAACGATCGCGGCTACGTGGTCATCAAGGTGGCCCTGAACGCGGGCGTCCGTCCCGGCATGCTGGTCATCGACCACGGCTGGGAGCGCGACGGCTACATCGAGGGCCATTACTCCGACCTGGCCACGAGCGAGAGCTGGCCGCGCTTCGAGCAAAGCAACTGGTTCGACTGCCTGGTCGAGATGGAAAAGGTTCAGTAGGAGGTAAATCATGCGATACGGAATGGTTATTGATCTCTCTCGTTGCATGGGCTGCCAGACCTGCGCAACCTCGTGCAAGCTCGCCAACAACCTGCCGGCGAAGGTTTGGTGGAACACCGTCTACACCGAGGGTAACACCACCATCGACTGCGCCGCTGGCGACTACCCCAACAACCTCACGCTGCAGCACTGGCCGGTTGCCTGCCAGCACTGCACCAACGCCGTCTGCCTCGAGGTGTGCCCCACCGGCGCCACCTACAAGGACGAGGAGACCGGCATCGTCATGGTCGACGCCGAGACCTGCATCGGCTGCCAGACCTGCATGACCGGCTGCCCCTACAACGTTCGCGTGTACCTGGAGACCGAGCCGGCCTATGCCGTCGACTTCGCCTGCGGTTACGCCGACGCTCCGAAGCACGTGGTCAACACCGTCGAGAAGTGCACCCTGTGCAAGAACCTGCTCGACAAGGGCGAGGATCCGTTCTGCGTCCAGGCCTGCGTGGGCAAGGCCCGCTTCTTCGGCGACTTCGACGATCCCGAGTCCGCCGTCTCGAAGCTGATCGCCGAGCGCGAGTACGTGCAGCTGCTCCCCGAGCAGGGCACCCAGCCCAACGTCTACTACCTGAAGTAGGCGCCCCGAGGGCGTGATTCCGGAGGTTGCCACGCGCAGCCTTCGGGACAAGCCCCTCGAACGGCTTTACGGCGTGCCGGGATGCGCCATCCGCACATCCCGGCACGCCCCTTAAGCTGTCTTGCGTGCGCCCGGCCAAGCCGCATGCAAAAGCCGTTGAATTCACCATCGACCGAACTCCGCGAACGCTTCGGCTGCACAATGCTGGCTCGTGGCGCAAGCGCCGACAGTGTGCATGGGATCGAAGACACGGTCGGTCTTCGCCCCCATGCACACTTCATTCCCCACCCGTCGGAACCCGCATCCCCTTCCGGCGGGACCCTTCCCAGAGGGAACCTCCGAAGTTAAACTGAGGAGGTTCCCTTCCCCACATTGGTTGCATGCAACCTTGCATTCCGTCGATCACAGAAAGGACGACTCATGGACTTCATCTTGGTCCTCGTTGTCACCACCGCACTCGTGTGGGTGCTGCGCAAGCCCATCAAGAAGGCACCGCTTCTGTTCTACGCGCTCACCATCCTGTTCAACATCGCCTACATCGCCACCCTGTACGTGACGCTGCCCGAGCTTGCCCGCGAGGCCATCTTCCTGCTCATGCAGAAGTGCACGCTGGCGCTGGCGCTGTTCACCGTGGTCATGTACATCGGCGTGTTCGGCAAGGACTCCAAGGTCAGCCACGAGCTGCGCCCCATCAGAAGCGAGCTTTCCATCATGGCGTGCCTGCTGGCCATCGGCCACATGGTGGTTTACCTTACGGCCTTCCTTCCCCGCATCATGGCGGGCGTGGGCATGGCCGGCAACTTCATGCTGTTCTTCGCCACGGCCGTGGCGCTGCTTATCCTGCTCATCGTGCTGGGCGTCACCTCGTTCCAGTTTGTGAAGCGCCACATGAGCGCACACGCCTGGATCAAGCTGCAGAAGTGGGCCTACGTGTTCTTCGGCCTCATCTACGTGCACCTGGTGAGCATCCTGCTGCCCTCCGCCATCAACGGAGGCACCACCGCCCTGGTGAGCATCGGGGTTTACACCGTGCTCTTCGGCGCCTACGCCGTGCTGCGCGTGTATCGCGCTATGGCCGACAAGAAGGCCGCCAGCGAGCCCGCCGCCGAAGCCGAGGTTGCCGCAGCTGCGTAACACGTGACGGCTTGTTGCGTGACGGCCCGCCGGAACCCTCAACCGCCAAGCCGAAATTCGCGCTCAAGCGCACTGAAGCGCAAGCCGAATAACATCATGACCACCCGCATAGCGGGTGGTTTGCTCTGGGGGTGTAACCCCAGAGGGAGAACGGGCGGCGTCTCAAGGCGCCGCCCTTCGCTTCGCTCAGGTCGCGTGATCGCCCTTGCCGCCGTCGCGGCCGCAGGATGCGGCTATCTGGCGAAGGGGTCCTGGTACTCTTTGACGCTCAGCTTGTCCAGCGCCTGGTCATGGGCCTCCTGCTCCCTGATGTACTTGGCGATCGTGGCCTCGTTCAGGCCGACGGTCGACACGTAGTACCCCTCGGCCCAGAACTTCCTGTTGCCGAACTTGTACTTCAGGTTGCCGTGCCTCTCGAAGATCATGAGCGAGCTCTTGCCCTTGAGGTAGCCCATGAAGCTCGACACGCTCATCTTGGGAGGTATGCTCACCAGCATGTGGACGTGGTCGGGCATCAGGTGGCCCTCGATGATCTCAACGCCCTTGTAGGAGCACAGCCGCCTGAGGATCTCCCCTATGCTCTGCCGGTATTGGTTGTAGATGATTTTCCGTCTATACTTCGGTGCGAACACGATGTGGTACTTGCAGAGCCACTTCGTGTGCGACAGGCTGTTCGCTTGTTGCGCCATACGGTCGCCTTTCTCTCGATTCCAATGATGACCTGAGCAATCACCATTGTAGGGAGAGAGGCGATTCGCGTAGCGCCCGTTGCCCTCCACCCGCATAGCGGGTGGTTTTCTGCCTCTCGCGCTTCGCGCAGAGGGCTGGGTTGAAGACCCAAGAACCAAAGAGGTGTCGCAAGGAAGCTTGCGACACCTCTCTTTTTCCGCGAGCCAGATCGGTTCCCCCGCCCCGGCCCGCCTCTCCCTCCCCATCCCGATCTAGGCAGCTTCCCCACCCCCACCCGCGTCTCCCCCCATCCCGATCCCAGCACTCCCCCACCCCCACCTGCGCCCCACTTGTGTGCAAAAACAGCCTCGAGATGAGGTCAATTGGGTTGAAACCCGCCGGAGGATGCCCGATATATAGGCTTGAAATCGCTACGGACTCGCAAAATCGACTTGCAGGTTCGCCTGAGCGGCGATTCAAGGCC
>JAFSHA010000081.1 GCA_017440565.1 Eggerthellaceae bacterium
CCAAGCGGCCATCCAGTCAGGAATGTCGCCAAACATAGGGCCAGATGGCCACTTGGGCAAATCTATGTTTGGCAACGCCAATGGTATCACGCGGAGGCGAGGCGGTCATGCCTCGACCCGCACGCTCCGAAACTCTCGGATAAGCATTTTGTTCTGTTAATGACAGTCGGCTTTGTGGTTTTGTTAAACGGTAACAACGGAAAACGCGTGCGTTCACACCTTGAATAATCGCACTAAGAGCCGCCGTTTCCTGATCCAGCGCAAGGGCATAGTTTGAACGTTTCCGCTTTGGACGCGTTTACCTTCGCCCCACGCGACGGGACCAGCTTTGCCGTTGATGAACAGAGATGGCAAAGCGGAGAACATTACTGGGATAGTAAGGAAAAGGGGCTATGAGAAGACGATTATTGGGCATCCTGCTCGCTGTTGTGCTGGCAGTGGGAATGATCCCGGCCGCTGCGCTGACGGCATTCGCTGAGGAGGGCACCGGCTCTGAGGGCGGAGATCCTGCAGCAGAGGTAATTGCCAGAGATGGCACTTCAGGGATGAAGTACGACACCTTTGACTGTGCTCTGGCAGCTGCGCAGGACTCCAGCGGTAGCACTCTCAAGCTGCTGAAAGGCATTACGCTGAGCACCAATACGATAATCGATTCTGGTACGTTCACCATCGATCTGAACGGCAATCAGATCACCATCGAGGGCGCAGGCAGCGCGATCAACGTCGTGAACAACGAGCGCGGGAGCGCCGCTCACGTCACTTTTGCCGATAATCGCGGGGGAGGCGGAATAACCTCAAATGTCGAAGACACTGTCGTAGCAATCGCGGTTCATGGCGGCACTGCGATCTTTACAGGCGGCAACTATAGGTCTACCTATTATGTTCCCGTTAAAGTTTTGAGCGGTACCGTAGAAATCAAGGGCGGCGCCTTTGAGGGAAACCAGCGTGTCGTTGACAACAGCGGCGGCACGCTTACGGTAGAGGGTGGAACCTTTAAGGCGAATGCGGTAAATGGAAACACCATTAGCTCATCTTCAAATACCACTATCAAATACGGAAGCTTCAACGGTCGGGTCGTCTACCATAAAGGTAAGCTTGTCTTCTTGGGTGAAGGCTGGTCGGATGCCGAGCTTTGTTACACCAAAACCGACGGGAGCAGCGTGGCTCTGGGCGAGGACACCATAAGCCTGCCCCCTGGCTACGTCGCGCTCGATTCAAATAAAAAAGTCGTCAACGTGCTTTTTAAAGGAACATACAGCATCGGCAAAATCCCCGCTTACGCCGTCAATGTTGACGATGCTATAACGAACGGCGCCGTTGCGGCTGACCTCGCATCGGCGGTCGCGGGAGCCACCGTCACGCTAACTGCCACCCCCGACGCGGGTTACGAGCTCGACGTCATCACGGTTAAGGACGCAGGCGGCGAAGGCGTCACCGTAAACGACGGTAAATTCACCATGCCTGCAAGCAATGTGACAGTTGGTGCAACGTTCAAAGCCGTCTCCTACACTATCAGTTACGATCTGGCTGGAGGAAGGGTTGAAGGCGCAAATCCCTTCGGCTACACCATTGAAAGCGAGGAAATCGCTCTGATCAATCCCACGCGCGCGGGATACACCTTCGCGGGTTGGACGGGGACTGGACTCAATGCGGCTGCTATCAGCGTAACCATCCCCTCCGGCAGCACGGGCGATCGGAGCTATACCGCGACGTGGACACCCAACGCGAACACCAAGTACGTCATTAACCACCATTTCCAGAAAATCGAAGACGACGGTTATGCAGCCCCCGAGGCTCAGAACGCAAGCGGCACCACCAACGCTCTGACGGAGGCTGAGGCAAAGGCCCTAACCGGATTCACCGCGCAGAGCTTTGAGCAGGAAAGCATTGCCGCAGATGGTACGACTGTGGTCGACATCTACTACACGAGAAATGTCTATAAACTTGCTTTCTGCAAGGAAAGCGGCGGCGACTGCGTCACCACTTCCGTAAAGTACGGTGCACATGTTGCGGCTCCTGCTGATTTCGAGAAAACCGGTTACACCTTCAATGGTTGGGACGGGGAGCTTCCCGCAACGATGCCCGCCCGTGACGTGACGGTCACTGCGACGTGGACTATCAACCAGTACACCATCACGTTCGACACCGACGGCGGCACTGCGATCACCCCGATCACAGGGGACTACGGCACTGCCATTACGGCTCCCGCCGACCCGACCAGGGAGGGGTACACCTTCGCGGGCTGGGACAAGGAGATCCCGGCCACCATGCCCGCCGAGGACGTGACCATCACCGCGAAGTGGAACTCCAACTACGTCCCCGCCCCGACCTACTCTCCGGTCATCGAGGATGCCAAGGGCGGCGAGGTCGGCGTCTCCACGCCGAACCCCTCCGCCGGTGACAAGGTGACCGTCTCCGCCAAGCCCGCCATCGGCTTCGAGATCGGCGACGTCACCGTGACCGACAAGGACGGCAACCCGGTCGAGGTCACAGTCAACGAGGACGGCACCTTCAGCTTCATTCAGCCCTCTGGCGAGGTGAACGTCGAGGTCTCCTTCGCCCTCGCCGGCTCCGGCTGCCAGGGCGACGACGGCTGCGTGATCTCCGGCTTCTCCGACGCCGGCACGGGCTCCTGGTACCACGAAGGCGTGTGCTGGGCGCTCAACAGCGGCATCCTGCGCGGTTACGACAACGGCCTGCTCGGTCCCGCAAACGTGACGACGCGCGCCCAGTTGTTCGCCATGCTTCACCGCCTCGAGGGAGAGCCTGAGGTCACCGCTGACAGCACCTTCGCCGATGTTGATGCCGGCGCCTGGTATGCGGGATCCATCACGTGGGCGCAGCAGGTGGGCCTTGCACTCGGCTACGGCGACGGCTCCGAGATCGGCCCGAACGACCCGCTCACCCGCGAGCAGCTGGCGACGATCCTCTACCGCTACGCGCAGTGGAAGGGCATGGACGTGAGCGCATCCGCCGACCTCGGCTCCTTCGCGGATGGCTCGGATGTCTCGTCTTACGCGGCGCCTGCCGTGGAGTGGGCTGTTTCCGAAGGCGTTATTCGCGGTTATGACGACGGATCGGATGAGATCGGCTCCAAGGACTCCGCGCAGCGCGGCCAGGTGGCCACCATGCTCATGCGCTTCGTGGCGCTGTAAGAAACGATAGCGATAGACATTCCTGGGGCGATGCGCTTTTGCGTGTCGCCCCGATTTTTTTTGCCAACTTGCGTGCCGAGGCCACGGCCGTGATCGGGCGCTTCGACATCCCATGCGGCAGCCTGCGCGCCAACCGTAATTAATGGACACGCCCACCATCCCAGCGCAGCCAACCACGTGCGTGCCTGCGCATCGCACGCTGGCCGTTCGGTTTCGCGAGAGGCTTTTCGCTGCGTTACAATAACTCAGTTACAGCATTGCGTTGTCGAAAGCGAACGACCATGGAATACATCACAGCCGGCGAAAGCCACGGCCCACAGCTCACCGCCATCGTGTCGGACGTGCCTGCGGGGCTGTCCATTTCCGAAGAGCAGATCAACAGCGACCTCGCACGTCGTCAGTCAGGCTACGGCCGCGGCGGGCGCATGAGCATCGAAACCGATACCGTGCAGGTGAAAAGCGGCATCCGCTTCGGGAAGACGCTGGGAACGCCCATTGCGCTTGTGGTGGAAAACCGCGACTGGCCGAACTGGACCGAGCGCATGGCCGCCTTCGGCAGCGCGCCGCGCGACCTCGTGCGTGAGGTCACCCCGCGCCCCGGCCATGCCGACTTGGTGGGCGCCATGCGTACGAACACCGACGACTGTCGCAACATCCTCGAGCGCGCAAGCGCACGTGAGACGGCGGCTCGCGTGGCCGCTTCCGGCATCGCTCGCGAGTTTTTGGCCGAGCTGGGTGTCGAGGTGTACTCCTACGTGGTCTCCGTGGGCGACGCGGCCATGGATGAGGAAGACTTCCTCATCAAAGCGCCCCTGTACGCGCCGCTTGACATCGAGCTTTCCGAGATGCGCTGTCCCTGCCCGAAGGCAACCGAAGCCATGAAGGAAGCCATCGACCAGGCGAAGCTCGACGGCGAAAGCCTGGGCGGCACCTTCCGCGTGGTGGCACGCGGGCTTCTTCCGGGCCTTGGCGGCTACGCAACAGCCTCCGA
>JAFSHA010000082.1 GCA_017440565.1 Eggerthellaceae bacterium
GAGGCAATCAACCGGGCACGGCAACCGCAGCGAATCGAAGGCCAGATTCAGGGAGATCGCCAGAACCGACGCTACACAGCCGCAGCCAAAATGCGATCACTGCCCAACGATGACAACCGCTTCGTACGGGCACACGTCGACGCACGTAAAGCACTTGAGGCACAGATCTTGGTCGATGGTCCCCGGCTTCCCGAAGCGGCCCTTGATGGCCGTCCCCGGGCACGTCCTCAGGCAGCAGCGCTCGCCCTGGCACTTCGACTGGTCGATCTCGAGGCGAACAAGCCCGCGGCAGGCGCGCCCCCTGCAGGCTCCCGCCTCGTGTTCCTCAAACTCCTCGCGGAAATGGGCCAATGCGGAGGCAACCGGGCGGACGGCGGACCTGCCCAGGTTGCAAAGAGACCCTTTCTCTATATGCTGGAGCAGGGCGTCGATCTCGGCGATGACGCCCGGCGACGCATTGCCCTCGGTCAAGCTTCGAAGAAGCTCCGAGCACTCGCGAAGGCCGTCCTTGCACGCGGGGCAGCGCCCGCACGAGGCCCTGGCGGAGAAGTCTGCAAGGTAGCGCGACAGCTCCACCATGCAGCGGTTTTCGCCAAGCACGACGAGCCCGCCCGAGCCCATGATGGCGCCCGCCGCGGCAAGGCCCTCGAACTCAAGCGGCACGTCAAGTGCCCCGGCGGGGATAAAGGCACCCGAGGGGCCGCCGATCTGCACGGCCTTGACGTCTTCGCCCCTTCCGATGTCAAACACGACCCGCGAAGCGCTCGTCCCCAGCTCCACCTCGACCAGGCCGACGCGCGCGACGTCACCCGTCAGGGAGAACACCTTGGTTCCCGCGTTGTCGGTCGAACCGATGGAGAGGAGCCGATCGGCGCCCCGCGAGAGCACGAGGGGCACGTTCGCGAACGTCTCGACGTTGCCGATGAGCGTGGGCCTGCCCCAGAGGCCGCGCTCCGCCGGATAGGGCGGGCGCTTGCGCGGCCGGGGAACGCGACCCTCGATGGCGGCGATGAGGGCCGTCTCCTCCCCGCACACGTACGAACCTGCGCTCTGGATGACACCGATGCGCATGGCACGTCCTGAGCCCAGCACGTCGTCGCCGAGAAGGCCGGCTTCCTCCAAGATCGAAACGGCGCTTTGCAAAACGGAGCACGCAAGCGGGTACTCCTTCCGGACGAACACGTACGCCTGGCTCGATCCCAGCGTCGCCAATGCCAGCATGGCGCCCTCGAGAACGCGGAACGGGAGGCTCTCCAAGAGGTTGCGGTCCATGTAGGCGCCGGGGTCCCCCTCGTCGGCGTTGACCACGACAACCGGCTCGCACCCGCGCTCCGCGCTCGCGGTCGCAACCGCGCGCCACTTCGCCCCCGCGGGGAAGCCCGCGCCTCCCCTGCCTCGCAGGGTCGACCGCTCGAGTTCCTCGATGAGGGCAGACGGGTCCTTTACGGATAGGGCTTCCTCAAAGGCGGTGAAACCGCCGATCGCGCAGTACTGCGGAAGGGACAGCGGGTCGACCTTCCCGCAATCTTCGAGCAGAACGCGCGCCTGATGGGCGTCGATGTCGTCATAGGCGAGCAGGCACGACGAAAGGCCCCTCGTCACGCGCCCAACGTCAACGCCGTGCTTTTCGCATTCGCGCAAGTTAGTCGCGAGCTTCCTCGCCTTGAACGGGGTCATGGGGCCGAAAAGCAGCGAGGAGCCCTCCGCGACGCGAACCTCGACGAGAGGCTCGGCCCAGCACGTCCCGCGGCACCCGACGGAGTCAACGCGCACGCCCTCGCCGGGGTCAAGGGCCTCGACAAGGGCTTCGAGCACCTCCTCGGAACCGGCGGATCTTCCGCACGTTCCCATTCCCACCGTGACGCGCGGATACGCGTTCAGCTGACGAGCGCCCTCGTCGGCAAGCGCCCCGATAGCGCTACTCCGCACCATAACGAACCGCCCTCTCCACGATGTCCCCCACGCGCGACACCCTCACCCTGCCGAAGGCCTCTTCGCCTAGCACGACAACCGGGGCCGACGAGCAGGAGCCGACGCAATGAACGCGCTTCAACGTGACCTGCCCGTCTGCGGTGGTCTGCCCCTCCTCGATTCCAAGCAGGGACTCGAACTTGAGGAGGAGCCGATCGGATCCACGCGCGTGGCAGGCCGTACCGTCGCAAACCTCGATAAGGCACTTCCCCACCTCGGATAGGGAGTACGCGTCGAAGAACCGCACGAACGCTTCGACTTCGGCTCGGTCGACCTGCACCAGCCGGGCCAGCGCGTCAACCGCATCGGCAGGTATGTAACGGTGGCGTTCTTGAAGTGCGTTAAGAACGAAGAAGAGCCTTCCCGCGGGATCGGGATGGCTCCTCCAAAGCACGTCGGCCTCAGCAGCCGCAGCATTCTCGCAAACAATCTCGCGCATAGCGCTATGCTCCTAAACCATGCGACGCTCGTATAACCAAGAGCGTCGCATCCGATCATAGTCCTAGTTAACGCCGGGGGCCTTGGGCGCCTGAGGGGCGCCGGGGGCGGCCGGAGCCGCAGGGGCACCCGGAATCTGCTTCTCGCCGTTGAGGTACGGCGTGAAATCGCACTTGCAGAACGGGCAGGAATTCAGGACGATGCCGCCCATGGACTGGACGGTCTTGCCGCACTCGGGGCACTTGTTGACGCCGCCGCCGGCGGACGCGTCTGCGGGCCTAAAGCACATGGTCTTACCTCGCTTCCAATTGAAGGATCAACAGATAAATGAGATGCCCCTTCGCGATCGTTGGGGGGAAGGGATCGCGAAGGGGCCATGCCAACCTGCATTAGGGACGCAGGTTGGAGCTCGGAATTGGACTAACAGCCCTTAGGTCCTAGCCCTCTTCGTTCTTCGAACGGGCCAGCGTTTCGGCAACGGAAGAGGCCTTCATCACGAGCTTGTCGTAGCCGACGAGACCCTCATAAACCTCGGTTGCATCCTCGGCGACTCCGAAGACCGAGTCGAGGTACTCGCCGCGGTCTGCCAGCAGCTCGAGAGCACGTCCTGCGTCGTAGGGGACGACTTGCCTGTGCTCGTGCATGGGCTTGAATACGGCAGCCGGCTTCACGGCGTCGCCGGAGGGCATGTCCTCGAGGGCACGGCACTCGCCGTAACGCTCGATCATTTCCTCAAGAGGACCGAAGTCGAGAGCGCGCTGCGGGCAGGAGGAAACGCAAATGGGAAGCTCGCCGATCTCCAGCTTGTCGTAGCACATGTTGCACTTCTGCATGGGGGTGCCGGGTGCATCGTCCTCGTAGGCCGGAGCGCCGTAGGGGCAGGCCTTCCAGCAGTTGCGGTCTCCTTCGCAAAGGTCGGGATCGACCAGAACGGCACCGTACTTGTCCTCTTTGAAGATGGCCTTGTGCTCGCAGGCGTCGGCGCACACCGGCACCTCGCAGTGGTAGCACGTGGCGAAGAGTACGTGCATGCGCAGGTTCGGGAAGTTGCCCTTCTCCCACTGCATCATGCGGAGCAGCTTGACGGGGCTGCCTCCCTTGATGTCGTTCCAATCTCGGCAGGCGATCGAGCACGCATGGCAGTTGGTGCAGCGGCTCTGATCGAAGAAGAATCCGTACTGGTTCATTGCTTACTCCTCTCCCTGGATGAACTGGCTGACGTTTGCGATGAGGGTCGCGGGGGAAAGCTTCTCCACCTGAACGAGGGCGTTGCACAGGATGGAGCCCTTCACGTCGCCGTAATGGTCGTCGGAGATGAGGAAGTTGCAGTCTCCGCGCGTGTCGATTCCGTCGGGCATGAGATCGGTCTTGACGCTGTTGGGCTCGTACCAGCGGCCGAAGGGCAGGACGGTGACGCCCGGGGTCACGCGGGACGTGACGTAAGCCGTGACCTGAACCTCGCCGCAGTCGCTGAACACGCGGACGGGGTCGCCGTCCTTGATGCCGCGGGCCTTCGCATCGGCGACCGACAGCCAGATGGACGCGCGATGCTCGTCACGCACCCAGTCGCTGTGGTCGAATGCGGTGTGCTGGCGATAGGGGGAATGCGGGGTGATCATGTACAGGGGGAACTGCTTCGTACGCGGTGACTGCATGCCCTGCGGCGACTTGCGGTAGAACGGCAGCGCCTTGATGTCGTTGCAGCCGAGCTGGCGCTGAGAGGCGCCGATCTTGGCCTTGCGCATATCGTGGTCGGCTATGAACTCGTTGTAGTACTCGATCTTGCCGGACTTGGTGTTGAAGGGCACGCCCTCCTGGACCTGGCGCATGCCGTAAACGAAATAGTCCTCCATAGGCCAGCGGAAGATCCGCTCCTCCTGAGCCATGAACTCCTCCCACGTGGGGGCGTTCTTGGCATTGGGGCTGTATCCGCACCAGGCCTCATACGCAATGCGGCTTGCGTCCTTGATGATGAACTCCTCGAGCTCGTCGTTGTCCATGTCCTTGATGTTGGGGCAGAACTCATCCGCGATGCCCAGGCGCACGGCGATCTCCTTGACGATCCACCAGGTGTAGCGAGTATTCTCGGGAGCCTTGCTCTTGCCGTCGCCCAAGATGAAGTGGTTGTGGGTTCCGGGGTTGATGCCGTTGCAGAAGCTGAGGTTGTACACGAGGCTGTTCCACGGAGACTCCATGGAGGAGCTCGTCTGGGGCAGCACAATGTCCGCGTAGCAGCAGGTGGCGTTCTTCAGGTTCCAGTGCATGTACACGAAGTAGTCGACCTGCCTGAGCGACTCGAGGCGCTCGTTGACGCCGTACCAGCCTGCGGCCAGGTTGCGGTTCGACGGAATGTCGCAGATCATGTGAATGTTAGGCATCGGGCCGGTGGCGGAGCAGCCGATTTCGTAGCAGTACTCTTCCTTGGTGATCTCGCCAGATTCCATCTTCGGGTGAAGCAGGACGGCCTTGTTGTAGGCCTCGGCTTCCATGCAGATGGTCTCGCCGTAGGGGCCAGTGCCGTTCGCCACGTGCATCAGAGAGTAGGGGGCATGCGTGCCCTTGCGGCGGCCGAAGCCGGTGCCGTTGCCGGCGCAGCCCTTTTTGCCGAAGTTTCCGCAGATCGTCTGCAGGACGTTGAACGCACGGGCGGTGTCCTTGCCGTAGATGGCGCGGGTGGCTGCCCAGATCATGCGAATGTAAACGGGGCCCTCCTGGCTGGTCTTGCCGTAGAGGCGAGCAAGCTCGCGGATGGTCTCAGCGGGGATGCCGCAGATCTGCTCGGCCCACTCGGGGGTCTTCGGCTCCTCCATGGAGGCCATGCCCTGGCAGTACCACTCAGGCTCGTTTCCCATGATCATGTCGACGTACTTGCGGTAGCCCTCGGGCTCGACGAACTTCTCGATGAACTCATGGTCGACGAGGTCCTCCTCGATGAGGACGTAGGTCATCGCGAAGATGAGAGCGATGTCGGTACCCGGCTTGATGGGGATCCACTGAGTCGCTATGGCTTGGGCGGTCCAGGAGAAGCGCGGGTCGATGTAGATGATGGGGATGCCCTTCTCCTTCGCGAGCATCTGGTAGTAGGTGCGCTCGGTGAAGTTGTTTGCGGTATCCAGGCCGAACAGGATTATCAGCTTGGAGTCGAAGAAGGTCTGCATCTCGGCGATGCCGTCAACCTGGTCGATCCAGTCAGCGCTGTGGCCGTACATGATGTCGTCGGCGAAGTTCGTGGATTCGTAGGAATCCTCGCCCCAGCACGCAACCGCGCCGCCGGGAAGGTAGCTTCCCCACGGGTCCCAGGACTTGCCCATCATGCCATCGCAGTAGACGGAAAGCGGGCCGTACTTCTCGCGAGTCTCGGAGTACATGCGTGCGATCTCGTCGAGGGCCTCGTCCCAGCTGATGGGCTCGAAGGTGGCGCCGGGGCCCTTGGGGCCGACGCGGCGCATCGGCTGGGTGATGCGGGTCGGGGACTCGACGTCCGAGCGAAGCAGGCGGCCGCGCGTGCAGGCTCGCTTCTGGTACATGCCCTTCACGAAGTCGTCGAAGTCGCAGTACTCGTCCTCGCGACCGCAGTTGGGGTGGATTGAGTTGTCGGTCTCGATGGCGTTGACCTTGCCGTCCTTGCCGACATGTCCCTTGAGCAGGCAAACGTCCCAACAGCCGTTCTTCGAGCATGCGCCGGTGAAGATCTCATCTTCGGCATGACGCTCAACGATTTTCGCTGTTACGCGCTCGAGCTGACCCTCTTCAGGAGCCCACTTGTTCGTCATATTCTCCTCCTCTGTCATTTCTTGCCTCTTGTTCTCGCGGGGAGCCCGGCATCGGCGCCTACGCCGGGCCCGTCCGAAGGACAATATACGCGGCGCCCGATCGGCGAAATGTGGGCATGCTCACTATTCGCGATTTTTCTCCGATCCTCCGGGTAGCGGGGGCTTCTCCCGGCAGGTATCTCCTCGGATTGAGGCGTTCACCACAATTGAGGCGTTCGTCGCTTGATTTAATGACCGCGTTCGCCGAGTCGACCCCGCCTAGACACGGCCCGGCGGACGCGACAAACCGCGATCACGCGGAAAGACAAAAAGGAGGAGGGATTCATGGCAGCATACACCGGCCACACCTCGATCTGCGTAACCGATATGGACAAGTCCATCGCGTTCTACTGCGACGTCATGGGGCTTCGCGTCTCCAAGGACTTCGGCACCATCCCCGCGAAGAGCCTCACGCGCAACGAGGAGTCCAAGATGCGCATCGTGCTCCTGGCCGCCGAGGACGGCCTGGAGTGCGTCGAGCTGTTCCAGTTCTTCGACATCGAGCAGCGCAGAATGGAGGGCAACGCGAGGCACGAGGACTTCTGGTCGAGCCACGTCGCGCTCCTTTACGACAACATCGACGAGGCGTACCAGAAGGTCGTCGACGCAGGCGCCGAAATCGACATCCCCCTGTGCGGGTCGAACGGGTACCGCTTCTCGTACATCTTCGATCCCGACGGGTACATGGTCGAGCTCGTCGAGAAATAGCAAATACAAACACCGGAGCAAATCGAGCCGAGTCGGGACGATCGGACGAGGTCCGCCCTGACTCGGCTCAACAAGCAATATATAGAGAGGAACTGGACATGAAGGGATTGGTACTCGTCAAAAAAGGCAAGGTCGAGATGAGGGACGACCTCCCCGAGCCGAAGTGCGGCCCCTGCGACGCGATCATCGAGCCTTACATCGTGGCCCCGTGCACGTCCGACACCCACATCATGGAGAACCCCCACGCCGTACCCGGGTGCCTAGGCAAGGCCATCGGCCACGAGACCTGCGGCTACGTCGTGGAGGTCGGCTCCGAGGTGAAGGACTTCAAGGTCGGCGACCGCGTGGCCGTGGGTGCCGCGATCAACAACTTCCGCACCAAGGAGGCCCAGGCGGGCTATGCGCGCGCCCACAACATGACCGTCTACGGCAAGGCGGAGGAGTGGCAGCAGGGTGCCTTCGCCGAAAGGTACTTCGTGTTCGACGCCGACATGAACCTGGCGAAGATCCCCGAGTCGGTCACCTGGGAGCAGGCCGTCATGCTGACGGACATGGCCTCGACCTCGTTCGAGGGAATCCGCAACGCCAACATCAGGTTCGGCGACTCGGTCGCCGTGGTCGGCACCGGGGCGATCGGCCTCATGGCCATCGCCGCCGCGGCGTTGGCGGGCGCAGGCCGCATCTACGCCATCGGATCGCGCCAACTGTGCTTCGACATCGCCAAGGAATACGGCGCGACGGACTTCATCTCCTACCGCGACGGCGACATCGTGCAGCAGGTCGTCGCGGCCAACGGAGGCCCCGTGGACAGCACCATCGTATGCGGCGGCAAGGACTCCGGCACGGTAAGCCAGGGCCTGTTCATGACCAAGAAGAACGGCACCGTGATCAACCTCGCGAGCTTCATGGGCGAGGAGGCGAAACCGCTGGCCTACTACGGCTTCCTCATGGACAAGACCTTCAAGACCGTGCTCGTCGACGTGAACCGCGAGATCCTCGAGCGCCTCCTCACCTTGGTGGAGCTGGGGCGCCTGGCACCCGAGAAGCTCGTCACGCACCGCCTCGAGGGCATCGAGAGCACCGAGGAGGCCCTGCGCATGATGAACGGGGCCAACCGCGACTGCATCAAGCCGGTCGTTTACTACAAGACGGGCAAGTAGCTAGGCTAACAGCTGCAAGCTCAAGCACGCCTAGCACGAAGGGGGCGAGACCTGCGGTCCCGCCCCCTTCGTTTCAGAGCACCCCCAAAACCCTTCCTCGTGGCACCGAGAGAGGATTCGCCTTGCCACGCGCCACCTGAGGGCCGCCCTTCAACACACTCGCCAGCTCATCCCAATTCCGCTTCAACCGCGTCCTCTGATTCAGCTTGAGACGACCGTTCCTACGCTCGTCGACCAGCGTGTTGGCATCGCGACCATACCCGAGGATCGCGACCAGAACACACAGCGCCCAAACCGCGCCGAGCTTCAATTTCGTGAAACCTACTCTGGGTTCTCCAATCGCCTCAGCACGTCCTCGTCGTCCTCCCAGAACCCCCGCTTCGCGAGGCGCTTCGGGTCCTTCCCCTTCACCTTCGACAGGCTTACGCGCTTCGCCTCGGCGCTCGACTGGATGTAGACCTTGGTCGTCGCCACGTCCGAGTGGCCGAGGAACTTCGAGAGCTCCTCTATGGGCATGCCGCCCTCGAGGAGGTGCACGGCGCGCGTGTGGCGCTGTAAATTCAAACTTCGTAATTTGATGCGCCATTCACGCGCGATGGAGTGGCTCGCCAACGGCATGCCGAAGAAGGCGATAGCGGAGCTGCTGGGCCACGCGGACCTGTCGACGACCGACATCTACGCGAAGTCCGACATCACCATGAAGCGCAGGGACATGGAGAGGTTCCGCAACGATCGGCCGCCCGTGGACAGCACGGAGGAGTTCTGGCGCGGAGACGAGGACACGATCCGCAAGCTCTACGGCCTGGACTGACGGGCGCGGGGCTTTCTTGCGCGGCTCCGCTTTTCCCCGCGCGCGCTCGAGGCGAAGATCCGGCCAGCAGGGCGAAGCGCCGCCGCCATAGGTGCATGAGCGGCAAAGAGACAGGAAGGCCCCGATTATGCAGCCTTCCCTAAGCCATGAGACCATTCTTTTAATGGCTAGTAAATTTCCGAAACCTTGATTTCGTAATCCGTATCGCCTGTCGCGTGACGAACGATGACGGTGTCATTGTCGCCATCTAGGACCTTGTAACCAGCAAGCGCAAGCGCACTCTCGATTATCTCGAAAATCTCATGCTCCATGTGCTTTCCTTTCCTCGTTTCCTTCGCGCATGGACATGTTCCCTCTAGTCGGGAGATATGTGTGCGCGGGACGAAAATGCACGCAAGCTCAACACTTCTCTTTCTGCATGGTGAGCGGGTGCGTTATCCGGAATCCCGCTTAAAAAAGCGTTCTTGAACAGGCTTTATAAAAATCATTCCTGATAATGCACTTGTCAGGATAAGGCACGCAGCAGCAAGACGCCCCTCGCAATGCGAAGGGCGCTGGGCTGGGAGGCTTTTCGCCAGCCCTATGCCTTGGGCAGGAACTGGTCGTAGTTGAAGAAATCCTCGATGGGGTTCAGGTAGCAGTCGACCCAGAGGAACATGCGGTCGTCGTTCGGCCCGTAGTAGTAGCGGAACATCTCGTTTCCCGTCTCGATGCTCCTCCAGCCTGCCGCGTCGAAGTCCGGCCCCAGGTGGTAGGTGTGCCCCTTGTAGTCGTAGGTGCTGGGCATCTCGTTGTACGTGCGCGCCCTCTTCTCCATCATGCGCTCCTTTCTTCGTTGTCCCTCGCGCTGGTGACACGTTCGCTCAAGTTATCCCGAATATGTGGTCATTCAAGAAAAGCACGCATAATCCCTGCTCACGGGCTTGTTACGATATTACTTATCGGGATAATCAGGCGGTAATTTCGCGCAAATTAAGCGGTTCGCCCACTCATGCATCAGATCATTCATCGTCGGAAGTTACGTTTTGGCACTCATCCAGCTTGATGGTTTCTCGTCATAGCCCATTTCATTTCCGCAATCACCACATTGCGTGAACCCGAGAACCCGGGATCACCACAGTCCCGGGCTCTGTCCGAGGTAGATTCTATACGGCTAAATCTCAAAGAAGTTTACCGCCAGCTGACGGTTTAGCCACCCGAAAGAAATGCGCCCAAGGGAGCTAAGAGCATGGCGAAACATGCGAGAAGAAGCTCTGCAGGATATCGAAAGACAGGCTCGAGGCAGCTTGCGGGTTCCTTTTGCAAGGCCACGATTATCCATGAGCTGCGCTCCGAATTCAGATTTAAGCAGGATCTCGCGCTCGGCGACTGCTGGCTGGCAAGACGAAATGCGCAGCGCCCCGCTCTTCCCAGCACCCAATCTCAAGACGCCGTCTCGACCAAAACCCTTCATTCGAATTGCAGAGATCCGCAATTCGAATTTGCCTATGGAATGACGCTATTCCGACAAGCGATATGGCGATACCAAAAGGGAATGGGCGGACTAACATTCTGCATTCCAATTAGACCATTCCCCCCACAGCCAACATACTCGAATTGTTCCCAATTGCATGGGAGCAGGTAAAGCCTACGAAAAACACGGAGGAGAAGGAAGGAGTAGGGTGCATGAGTAAGTTGAGTCTGTCGCGCCGCAGCTTCGTCAAGACCGCGCTCGTCTCGGCCGCGGCTGTAGCTGCCGCCTCTGGCGCAAGCGTCCTTGCGGGATGCTCGAACGACGCCGGTGACGAACCAATCGAAAACGCAGTTTACGATGACGGCTGCCAACATATTCGCTCTTGCTGCCGTGCCTGCGGCAAAATGGAGTGCGGTGTGTGGGTCACCGTTAAGGACGGGCGAGCCATCGCCGTCGAGGGAGACCAGAGCGCTCCCCAGAGCCGCGGTAACTGCTGCTGCAAGTCCCAGGCATCCATGCAGGCCGCATACCACCCCGATCGCTTGTATCACCCCATGAAGCGAACCAACCCCAAGGGAGAGGAGCCTGGCTGGGAGCGCATCACCTGGGATGAGGCGATCCAGATGTGCGCCAAGGGCTTCGGCGAGATCACCGAGAAATACGGCCCGCAAGCACTTATGACCCTTTGCGGCACCAGCCGCATCTGGTCGATGGGCGGTTACGCTGGCATGAAGATCCTGATGGGTACGCCCAACGGCAGCTTGGCATCCCAGATCTGCAAGGGCCCGCGTCACCTAACCGGTCAGATGATCGACCAGCTGGGCAGCTACTGGATGGCCGTCAACGACGGCCCGCGTGTGTACCTCCAGTGGGGCACGGGCGTTGAGGCTTCCAACTATGACGACGCCTGCCGTACGGTCGTCGACGCCTCGAACAACGCCGACGTTCACATCCTGGTCGATCCACGAGAGGGCCGTCTGGGCAAGGAAGCCGACTACTGGCTGCAGATTCGCCCCGGTACTGACCACGCCCTGGCTTTGGCTTGGGAAAAGATCGTCATCGATAATGGCCTGTACAATACTCTGTTCGTGAAGCGCTGGACCAACGCCCCCATGCTGGTCGTTGAAGACATGGAGCCCTCCGAGGGTTACGTCGTTGATGGTTCCGGCGGTCTCGACATGAAGACCAAGCTGCTGAAGGAGTCCGACCTCGTCGAAGGCGGCGACTGCGCCAAGTTCATGGTTTGGGACCTCACCAAGGCCGCTGCTGGCGCCACTGGCAACGATGCTCTCAGCTACCTTGACGCCAACACCACCCAGTGGGAAGGCGAGGACTTCAAGGGTTACACGCTTGACGAGTGCGAGTACGTCGAGCAGTACAACGGCTACATCCCGCCGGCTTCCACCTTCGACTCCATCGACCCCGCACTTGAGGGCGAATATGAAGTGACGTTGAAGGATGGCACGGTCTACAAAGCTCGTCCCGTATGGACCTACCTGCTGAAGTCCCTGGAGGAGTGCACCCCCGAGTGGGCCGAAGAGATCACCGGCGTCGACGCCGCCCTCATCGAAGAGGCCTGCCTCGTCTGGGCTACCCCGCGCTACGACGACCAGTACTATCCCGATGGATCCATCAAGTTCGGCAACGGCGGCATCCACTTCCAGCTGGCTACCGACCAGATCAGCAACGTCGTCCAAACCATCCGCACCCTTACTTACCTGAGCTACCTCACCGGTAACGAGGACTCCCCCGCAGGCAACCGCGGCCCGACGCGCGCTCCCGCAGTCGGCGTCTTCCAGGCGGCTCCCGAGGCTCCGGTGCTGTCCTACATGGCAGCCTATCCGTATCCCTCGGGCATGACCATGTACCACATGCAGTCCGCCCAGGTTTCCGCGGAAGACTTCCCCATGCTCTGCTGGTACAACCAGTGGTCCGACGCCTCCAAGAACTGGCTCTCGGCTTTGGGAGAGTACGGTCCTTACCGCATTCATGGTGGCCACGACTCCGGCTCCACATTCATGAACATGTCCAATTCCAAGGTCGCTTGGGAAGCCATCAAGTCGATGGATTTCTGGGCCGCCAACAACCTGTGGCATCACCCCGTCACCGACCTCGCTGACGTTCTCATGCCCGCCCAGCATTGGCTGGAGGTCAACCACGGACGTGTTTCCCAGGGTGCATCCGGCGGCATCGGCGCTACGTGCAAGGCAATCGAGCCGACCGTAGACACCATGTTCGACCCCGACTTCTACACCGCCTACGCAAAGGCCATCAATGTGCCTTGGTTCGATGCCGAGGGTTGGCCGACTTGGCCCACCGCCGAGGAGAAGCTCGACTTCGCCATCGTCACCGGCAACGCCACCATGGACGCGCAGGGCTACACTGACCACCTGGCCGATAGCTGGCAGGATTTCCACGATAAGTTCCAGAAGAACGGCTGGTGGGACGCGAAGGACGTCACGCCCGACAACTGGGGCACCTACCATCGCTGGGAGACCGGCAAGATGCGTCAGCGCGCGGCGGGCATCATGAACGATATCTACCCAAGCATGGGATTCGGATTCCTCACGGCCACCAGCCGCATGGAGTTCTGGCCCGTTTCGCTCGAGTCCATCGACATCAACAACCCGACTCAGGGTCATTGCACGTACGAGAACGACATCATGCCGCGCTATAGCGAGTCCCTGCACACGCCGGTGAGCGACCCCGAGCGCGCCAAGGATTACCCGTTCATCATCACCACGGGCCGCCGCATTCCCGTGTTCTTCCACTCCGAGCATCGCCAGCTTCCCTGGTGCCGCGAGGTTTGGCCGGTACCGCGCATGGAGATCAACCCCGAGGATGCAGCCGAGCTCGGCATCGAGCAGGGCGACTGGTGCTGGATCGAGACGCCCGAGGGCGCTATCCGTCAAACCGCAGACCTTTACTACGGCATCAAGAAGGGCACCATCAACCTCGAGCACAACTGGTGGTATCCGGAGCTTCCCGGACCCACGCGCGGCTCGACTCTGTCTGACTGCAACCTGCTCAATGACATCGACAACCAAGACCCCATCATCGGCTCCCAGTGCATGCGCGGCTTCCTTGGCAAGGTGTACAAGGCCACCGAGGAAAACTGCCTGGAGAAGACGGGCAACCCCAGCATCATCCCGTGCGCACCCGAGGACGGCACCGTCATCATCAGCAGTGCATCCGACGAGCGACTGAAGAAATGGCTGCCCAACTACGACATTCGCGAGGAGGCGTAAACCATGACCCAGTACGCTATCGTTACCGATCTGAACAGGTGCGTGGATTGTCTGTCCTGCACGGCCGCCTGCAAAACTCGCAATGAGGTCAACATCGGCCAGTTCCGCATCAAGGTGCTACGCGTCGGCCCCACGCTTGTCGACAACCGTCAGGCCAAGGGGGGCATGGGCTGCGAAACCTATTTCCTGCCCATGACCTGCCAGCATTGCGAAGCCCCCACCTGCGTTGACGTGTGTCCGACCGGCGCCTCCTACAAGGCAGAAGACGGCACCGTTCAGGTCGACCCGGAGATCTGCATCGGCTGCGAGTCGTGCATGAACGCTTGCCCTTACGACGTTCGCTTCAAGAACGAGGAGACGAACATCGTCGACAAGTGCGACATGTGCGCTGAGCGCCTTGCCAACGGCTTGCTTCCCGCCTGCGTACAGCAGTGCGGCGGCCGCGCACGTTGGTTCGGCGACCTCGAAGGCGATCTTGGCGACTTTGAGGGTCCCGCCGACGCCATGACGTTCAGCTACGAAGCCGGCAGCACCTACGAAGAGGTTCGCGACGCCCGCATCAAGCTCAAGGACTACGTCGCCGATTGGAGCGAGGACGACGTTTACTTCATCACGGATGAAGGCAACGGACCCAGCAATCGCTTCATCCTCCGCGGCCGCTCCTGGCAGAGCGTAGACTACCGCATGCCCAAGGACGACTGGGATACCTTTAAGCTCGACTAGCGTTAACGCTGCCGAGTAAGGAGCGTGGGCTGAGACGAGCTCAGCCCACGCTCGAAACACGTCAAGCAACTAGATGCTCGAGGGGGTTTTGCATGAACGCGAGAAGTCGCAACGGGGTGCTCAACGCACTCTCCAGCACTCACATATCGGTTTATCAGAACCGCTGCATGACGGTTCGAAATCGAAACGTGGCGTGCGCGCGCTGCGCGGAAGCGTGCACGTCGGGATGCATTCACTTCGAGGACGGCCGCCTTCAGATAGCGCAGGATTTGTGCATCGGCTGCGGCACCTGCGCCACCGCCTGCCCAACTTGCGCGCTCGAAGCCCACTGCCCAAACGACGCGGAGTTGCTTTCCCGCTGCGACGAAGCCTTGCGCTTAGGCGACGGCGCGGTCGGCATCAGTTGTAGCGAGTTCTTGACGAGTAAACCCGCAACCGCGACAAAACCGTTGGTCGAAGTCACGTGCCTTAGCCGAGTTGGAGAAAACACCCTTGTCGAGCTCGCCGCACGAGGTGCGCAGGACATCGTCCTCCTCCATGGAGAATGCAGCCGATGCGAGCACGGATCATGTTTCGGCGTATCCTCCGAAGTATTTGAATCTGCATGCGTCCTTCTTGCGGCCTGGGGCTGCGCAACAAGGCTGCATATGGAAAGCGAAGTCCCCGAGTGCCTCCTCGCGCAAAGCCCGAACCCCTCGACGGGCTTACCGGGTGCCTCATTCGTTTCCATGAGAGGCGATGCGGCACTCGGGCGCACCTCGCCCGCACCGCATGACGCAACCCCAACAGCATGCGTTCGCGTCATGCCCGACGGGACGCTGCCCCACTTTCTCCCCGAAAGGCACGAACGCTTGCTCGATTCCTTGGCGACGCTTGGGCAGCCTATAGAGCGAGTTATTCGAACGCGACTGTGGGGACGCGTATCCATAGATGCTTCCATCTGCTCCTCGTGTCGACTGTGCTCGGTGTTCTGCCCTACGGGAGCCCTGTCGCGTTTCTCCGACGGCGATGGCTCATTCGGGCTGGAGCACTGCCCCGGAGATTGCGTGCAATGCCGCAGCTGCGAGGCGGTATGCCGACACGGCGCCCTGACGGTCTCTGACGAGGTTCTCACCGCCGAACTCATGGATGGAGCAGTCGAGCGCATTGCAATGAAAAAGCCTGAGATCGACCACAACAGTGCGGAGTCCATGATGCAAAAGCTCCAAAAAAACTGCCGGGCGGTGCTGTCGGACAAAAGGTAGCTGCCGAAAGCCAGCGGCATTGAGAAGCGGAGAAGGAAAGCCCAGCTACTGAACATAGGAGGATAGCCATGTTTGACAAGACCCAATTCCAGCACGAAGCCGACTTCGGCTTTGGCTTCGACGAGTATGACCCCCTTGAAGATCTCGGCGAAGACGATGGGGGCGAGTCGAATCTCGAGGATCTCCTCGACGAAAACGGCGTTGAGCCTGAATATGCGCCCGATATCGCCAGCAATCTGTCGGCAGCCCCTGCCACCACGGTAGCCGCCTCAAAAGAAAACCAGCCGCCCGAGAAACGAATCGCCCAGCTCATGGAGAACATGGGCCTGCGCAGCTCAACGCTTCGCAAGATCATCGCTTACTGCGAAACGCCCCGTTCTGCCGCGAACGTGAACGCCAAAGCCGACGAGCTGCAGGCAAACGTTTACTCGGTATTCACCGCCGCCAATCTATGCGCTCTGCTGGAAAATGCCGGAGCCATTAAGCGTATCACCGAAGACGGCACTCCCTACGAAGAGGTGGTCATCGAGCCGCGCACCGTGGTGGATGAGAACGGCATCGAATATCTTGAGGCAACGGATGCACCCGACGTTTACTGGATCAGCACCGAACCCGGCATGGAGGCAGTTGAAGCCGACAGGCCAGGCGAGCGCACGAGGGCTCTCTTGCTCGAGGATGCAGGCTACCTTTCCGTCTACAGGCGCATCCTGGAGCTGTGCTCCACAGATGGCGGAGCCTCGGTGATGGCCCTTAACGCCGCCATCGAACAAGAGTCGCTTGTTCCTGATCGCAAGTACACCGTATCCCACTTCGTAGAGCTGCTCGAGGATGCCGGAGCCGTGGAATGGCGCAAGCCCTGGTTCACCACGGAAGCCGGACTCGAAGTGCTAAGCGAAATGGCCGCAGAAGTCGCGCAGGCGTAAGAGTTAAACGCACGTCGGAAAGAGAGGGTATGATGTCCGAACCTAAAGCAACTTTGCCTCCCGAAGAAAGGGAGCAGCTCGCCGCACTGTGCGAAAGTCGCTCGGCGACCTACGGATTCCTGGCTCGCCTATATCAAAGAGAAGTCGATGCCGACTACCTTAAGCTGATGCGCGGCATGCGATTCCCCGCTTCCACCGGCAATATGGACGTCGACGACGGCCACCGCATGATCGTCGCATACCTGAGCTCGGTTTGGGAGAACAGCGTCGAGGAGCTCGCCATCGACTACTCGCGAACGTTTATCGGCTCTGGCGTGGACGCGTATTCTGCCGCATATCCTAACGAGAGCGTGTACACCTCCGAGAGGCGCCTGCTCATGCAAGAAGCCCGCGACGAGGTTCGCGTCATCTACAGGAGCATGGGCCTGAAAAAGCTCGACAGCTACGCCGAAAACGACGACCACATTGCCGTCGAGTTAGAGTTCATGAAGGAAATCTGCTCCCGTGCGGCCGAGGCGCTTCGCGCGGGGGATGAAATCCAGGCGATCAAGATGATAACCGTTCAGAAGAACTTCCACGAAGACCACCTTGCAAACTGGGTTCCCATGATGACGGCCGACATGAGGCTCCTTGCCAAAACGGGCCTGTATCAAGGCCTCGCGCGTCTTACCGACGGCTTCCTGGAAGTCGAAGGGGCATTTTTGGAGGAAATCCTCTGCGAAGGATAGCCCTGTTGTTTGCGACGGATGGGAGGCTGTTCGTCTTCGGCTTCCCAAAGAGAGTTTTCGGAGGTTAAGAGGTTGGCAACGATGGATTCTCGCATCAGCGAGGCGATCATGATTCAAGGTGGCGCAGGCACTGGGAAAAGCTCGCACGTAATAGAGCGCGCCGCCGCGCTGCTGGAGGCTGGCACCCCGTCAAACGAAATTCTAATTTTGGCGGCATCTCCCGATGCGGCCAACGTCCTTGCGCGCAAACTCGAAGCAAAGGCGGGTCCGTCGGCTCGGGAAGTGACGGTCACCGTCCCTCGTGCTCTAGCGCTTCAGATTCTCGACGGTGAGTCGGCCCGCGCTCAAACCGGAAGAGACGCGCGCATCCTCACGCCCTTCGAATACAACATCGCCATGGAAGACCTCAAGGTCTCAGGCCTGCGACCACAGAGGCTGAAGGAAATGGTGAAATTCCTTTTCCGCGGTTGGAGCGAGCTGAGGCATGACGAGCCGGGATGGCTCATCAACTCCCAGGAGCGCGGCCTGGTCGCCATGCTCACGGAGTGCGCAGACTCGAACCGATGCTATTTTGACGTCGAGGTCACTGCCGCCGCCGCTCGCCACCTCGTCCACGACGACTCCGCGCTCAACGAGCACGTACACGCCTACGTCCTCGTAGATGACTACACATCCCTAAGCCGCGCCTCCCAACTGCTCGCAGGGCTCCTCGCCTCCCATCTTCTATGCGTGACCTGCGACCCCACCATACGCGCCACCGTGTTCGAGCAATACCCGTACGCGGAAGGCGCGAACGAGTTCTTGGAGCTGCACCCCAACGCCCAGAAGGTGCAGCTTACGAAGAGCGTCTTGCCTCAGGACACGGTCGTCGGCATCAACAATGTCACCTCGGATGCGGCTTATCTCGCCGAGCTCGATTTGGAAGCCGTCGACCCAAACGCAAAGGGCATCCAAACGCTTTCCTTCGACGAGCCCAACGACGAGCTGGACGCAATCGCTCAACTCGTAGGTGACGAGATCGCGCGAGGCCGAAACGCATCCGACATCTACATCGCATCGCCCTCGAAGGCCTGGTCATCTCACCTCGTACGCAAGCTCGGGGAAGCTGGGCTGCCGGTATGCGCCAACAACCTGAGCGCCGCGCTAAGCGGCGACGTGCGCGACCTCGCTTCCTGCCAGGCTCCGCTAGTGTTCACGCTGCTGCAGCTTTGCGCCAACCCCGGCAATCCCGCTGCCATCAGAAGCTGGTGCGGATTCGGCGACCACCTGGCTCGCAGCGGGGAATTCGAATCCCTGCGCGCCCATTGCAAAGATTCCGGCATTTCTCTTTCCGAGGCTCTTGGGGGCGAGAGCGACCGTTTGGGCGGGCTGAGCACCGAACCGATCTCCAGGCTAAGAGCCCTGCACGCCCAAGCCTTGAGGATCGTAGATGCCGCTTGCGGCCTTACCGGCAACGCCCTGCTTGAAACCCTGGCGCGCAGTGCCGCCGAAGCCGCTGGATCGGACGCCTCCGATATGCGAGCAGTCGCGTCCATCGCCACCATTTGCGGCCCCGTAAAGGAAGCCGACACGGCCGAAACGCTTCTTGGGCGCGCATACACCAAACTGGCGCTCCCCCAATTCCCCCGCGAAAACGCGGTGCGCGTAGGCGGTTTGACTGATGCATACGGTCTTGAGGCCCCCTTGGTGATCTGCTCCGGCATGGTAAACGGACTCATTCCCTGCGTTGAGCATTTCGACAGAACCGCCGTCACAGCCGAGAAGCAGGCCCTGTTGTACCGCAAGGGCCTGGAATCCTTCCACGCCCTCCTGAGCGCGGCACCTGGGTCTCTTACATTCACCTACTTCCAGAGCATCTTGCTTTTGGAGACGAAGCGCATACGCGTGAGGGTTGACCGAATCCGCCTCGACAGGCAAAAGCGACGCCTTTGCCTTGTATCCCCAAGCATCTATCTCGAGAAGCTGGATGAGCAGCGATGAGCACCCACGCGGCACATATCGAACGAGCCTCGGGATTCATTGCGGACGACAACGGGGAAAAGCAAGCGGAACTCGAGGTCGCATTCGAGGCGATAGCGAATTGCGAAGCAGCTGCGGTCGAGATCCGAGGCGACGTTGCGACGGGCAAGTCGCAGGCCCTCCTCGGGCGTACGTTGCACTTGCTGCAAAGCGGTGTTCCTGCAACATCCCTGTTCGTCGTATGCAGCACGCTCGACGCCGCCCGCGAGCTCGAAGTGCGGTTCATGTCCCTATGTCGTGCCGAAGCGCCTTCGCGCCTTGGCGCACCGACGTTCTGCACGCCTACCGAACTCATGAGAATTCACTTAGGTTCTGCGAAAACGGGAAACGCGGCAAAGCGCGCCCCGCGCGTGCTGCTCGACGTCGAGCTGAAGCTGCTCGTTCAGGACCTGCTTGCGCGCGGCTTTGATCAGGCTGCAATACGGCAGGCGCTTAACGCCTATCGCGTTAGCCCAGGGAACTTCGACGACACCGCGCGATGCTCGCATGGCAACGACGCTGAAGCGCATCGCGCCCTGCAACGCGCGCTGAAGGCCCGCGGCGTCATCTTGCGCGAAGATCTGCCGCACCTGTGCGCTACTTCCGATGGAGAGCCTGCGTTCCCGTATTTATTCATCGATGACGCAGATGCCCTGCCTCCAGCCGTCCTTGCGACCCTGATCGCATTGGCGGGAACACAATGCATGGTCACCTGTTCTTCCTCGTGCATGCATGGGGAAAGCACCTGCTTCGACCTGGGCGGACTCAACAACGATTCCGACGCGGGCGTCTTGGCCGCGGCCTTCAAGTCTCAAGCGGAACCGCAGCGCGCCAACGCGTGGCGACTCCCGCCGAGAGGTGACGGGTCGGCGATAACGGTCAAATGGCGCGATCCGCGGGAGGAATCCGAGGGGATCGCCTCCTACCTTCAACGCATGCTGCGCGAAGACGGCACGCTGATCGCGCGCGACGTATACATCGCGGTTCCAAACGATATGTGGGCAGATTCGATGAAGCGAGCCTTGCATCGGCGTTTTCTGGAATCGAGCGTGGCGCTGAGCGGGCAAAGCGTCTCCGGCGACCCGCGCTCCGGACGCAGCGGAGCTCGGCTGCAGGCGCTCACGCGACTAAGCTTGATCGTCAATCCCCTCGACGCGGCGTCGTGGCGCAATTTCTGCGCTTTCGGGAAAAGGGATTTCGCCAGTGATGACTGGAACCAGCTGGAAGACTGGTCTCATTCGCAGGGCATGAGCCTGGCCGAGGCGATATCGAAAGCGATCGCTGATGGCGCCGAGCGGCCAACGCTGCCGGAAGCGCCGAAGGTCGCAAAAGATCTCATGGGCTTTATCGTTTCGACAGTGGAGGAGCTGTCTCAGCTCAAGGGGAAACGTGGCTTCGCCCTAGCGAAAGCCGCAGGGGAAGGTCTCGATGCTGGAGAACTGGACGGATTCTTCAACTCCGTCGCAGGCGACGAAGATGCGACGACCCTGTGCGCGCATCTCTGGTCATCGGCTTTCGAGGAGTCCTTCGACCCCTCCTTAAGCAAGGTGCGCATAGGCAGGCTCGAGCGCATGGCCGGATTGTCGCCGCGCATCCTTATCGTCGCGGGTTTCAACGAGGGTCTGTACGAAGCGGATCCGCCCCTAGTCGCAAGGCGACTCCACGCCGCGACCGGAAAGGCCCGCGACTTGGTGATGCTCAGCTTCGTTCAGAAGATGGAGCATGAGGTAGCCGCGGAAATAGGCTGCTCTATCCGCCGGTCAAGAAACGAGCGCGGTGTGCGCATGGCCATGCTTGCTCCGTGCCCTCTGCTCTCGCGCATAGGGGACTTCGCGCCCGGCCAGCAATCGGGTCAGCAGCTCCTCGGGGAATTAACCGCGAGGGCGCCAAGGCAGCACGGCCATCGCCGATAGCCCAATCGCTTTTTTTCGGAAAACAGAAGGAGAAGAAACCATGAACTTTTTGGTAGCGCTCACCGTCACCGTCGTCGCTTGCTTTGCCCTGCGAGGTTCCATCAAGAAAGCGCCGGTTGTTTTTTACGCCCTCTCCATCGCGATGGTTGTCATCTACTTCGCATCGTTCGCCGCAACTCCCCCTCGTTGGCTGCAAATCGCGCTAGCGTTGACGATGGGCCATTGCTTTCTTCCCATTGCGATGTTTGCCGTGGTCATGTACATCGGCATTTTCCCCTACGACGGCAAGGTTCGTCATTGGCTGCAACCGGTTCGCGGACCGTTATCCATCATGGCATGCTTCCTGGCTCTCGGCCATATGATCCAGTACCTCATGGTGTACGCCCCTCGCGTCATCGGAGGAGCCGAGGTTTCAGGCAACGTTTTGGTTTCTTTTTTCGTGGCCGTCCTGCTCTTCGCGCTGATCCTTGTCCTCGGCGTAACCTCATTCGAGTTCGTTAAAAAGCGCATGACCGCCGTGACGTGGAAGAAGATTCAGAGGTTCGCGTATCTTTTTTACGCAGCAACCTACTTTCATCTGGCTATCATGCTTGCGCCCGCTGCGCTGAGCGGCAGCTCGCAAGCGCAGGCTTCTCTGGGGATCTACACCGTGGTTTTTGGCGTATACCTTGTTGCCCGCATCATCCTGTCGATACAGAGGAGGGGCACTGGCCTTTCAACTGCCGCGAGTGAGAAAAACGGCGGGGAGATACCCGCCGCATAGCCGACTCTTCGCATCTCGCGCTCCCGCAAGAAGAGCGTTCCCCTGAAAAGCCGCATAGGTTTACAAGAGGGGCGTCAACTCAGCCTCCTGCCGAATTCGGACAGCAGGATCTCACGCCGCTTGAAAGCCTCTAGTGTCTCCTCGAAGACTTTGAGGAATTCCTCCAGGTCCCCCTCGCTCTCCTTGAGGTAAATAAGGTTGATGTCGAAATGTGCCCTGGTGTCGTGCATGGGTATGATCTTCCTCTTCGCGGGGTTGAGGAAAGACAGCTCGGAACCTCCCGGGTACAGCAGGATGTCGTTGTTCAGCTGAATGGCAAGTGCTTCGGGTAGGCTTCGTACGGCAACGCTTCTAGTGTTCGGAATGAAGCCGCTCTCTTTGCACAGATCGGCTATGGTTTGCCAGCCAACATTAACGGCAGGCCAGGAAAGCTTGATGAGGGTTTGGTCCTTGAGATCCTGGATGGAAAGCGATTCCTGTGCGGCAAGGGGGTTCCTGGCATCAACCACAGCGACGAAAGGGCGCTCCATAAGCTTCCTGAAGGCGTAGCGCCCTGAGCGCTTTTCGTTCGGGGGTAGGATATCAAGCAAGATGTCTATGGTGCCGTTATCAAGCTTGATGAAATTTGATACTTCCGCATCTTGGTTGATGACAAGAGGACTGTAGCCGCGGTCGATCATAGCCGCGCTAACGGCGGAAAGCAGGCCCGATACGACAAGGTCTTCCAACCGCCCGGATATACGCAGCGGCCTGCGGCTCTTTATCAGGGCAAAGTTCATTATGGCTTGGCTTAACTGGCCGAGAATGGTCTCGCAAACACCCGTGAAGTAGACGCCCTCCTCGGTGAGGGAAACCTTGCCGGGCGATCTGTCGATCAACTGCACGCCCAGCTCTTGCTCAAGGGCTGCCAGATGCTTGCTAAGCGTCGGCTGCGTCACATGAAGTTTGCTGGCAGCTTCCGTGAAGTTCAAAGAATCGGCGAGCTCCAGATACTCTTCAAGCCAACGGATTTCCATAGGCCCCCCTTAATTTCCCCTCAAAGCACAAACGGCTCGCAGCTAAAGCATGCCGCCCCTCCCCTGTGCTTTGCTAACGATAGTATACTTCACTTTCACCCTTACTCGAGAGAACGACGAGTCACTCAGCTCAAATACGCACCAGTCTGGCGACCCCAAAGAGCAGCATACTCACCACCGGCTTCAATGAGCTGGGCATGCGGGCCGTCTTCCACCACCTTGCCGTCCGAGAGCACGACGATGCGGTCAAGGCTTGCGACGGTGGACAGTCGGTGCGCAACCACGATGGACGTGCGCCCTGCCATAAGGCGCCCGAGAGCCTCCTGCACCATGGCTTCGCTCTCCGAATCAAGGGCGCTCGTGGCCTCGTCAAGCACGAGAATGGGTGCATCGGCAAGCATGGCTCGCGCGATAGCAATGCGCTGCCTTTGCCCGCCCGAAAGCTTCACGCCCCGCTCA
>JAFSHA010000083.1 GCA_017440565.1 Eggerthellaceae bacterium
CCCTGTTCAAGGCGGGCGTTTCCGGAATGACCATCTCGCAGGTTCACGGATGCGGCAAGCAGCACGGGTGGAAGGAGTACTTCCGAGGTACCGAAGTTCTGCTGAACATGGTGCCTAAGGTGCAGTTCGATATCGTTACCGAGGAACGCGATGTCGACCGCGTGGTCGAGGTGATCCTCGCCGCCTCCCGAACCGGCGAGGTGGGGGACGGCAAGATCTTCATCTCGTCCGTCGAGGAGGTAGTACGCATCCGTACGGGCGAACGGGGCGAGGCCGCGGTATAGCAGTTTTGAGAAGGAGCCTCTGGCTATGCCTTTGTGATTCGCCGGATTCTGCCTGGAGACGTCGTCGGGGACGAAGGTAACCGCAAATAACGATTTGACGCAACAGAGCGCCATTTACGTGTACAATTAAATGCAATGGGGCCCGTGCTTGTAGGAGGCTTGCACGGGCCTTGTCATGTAAGCAGAGAAAAGAAAGGGGAGGGTATGTCTGAGGAAATCAAAGCCTCTGAAGAGCAAGCCCTCGATCAAACTCCGAAGCCTTGGTACAAGCGCCTTTCGTTGACCACTTGGATCTTCATCGCGCTCGTCCTCGGAGTTATCGCAGGCTTGGCCTTGCAGGGCACCCCCGAGATTGCCGACACCTACATCAAACCGCTGGGCACCATCTTCTTGAACCTTATCAAGATGATCGTCGTCCCGCTCGTCATCTTCTCCATCATCGCGGGCGTCATCTCGCTCGAGGATGTGAAGAAGGTTGGCACCATCGGCGGTAAGACCATCGCGTTCTACCTGGTCACCACCGCCTTCGCCGTCACGCTGGGCATCGTGTTCGCCAACGTCATGAACGTCGGCGCCGACTACGTGCTGCCGGCCGAGGAGCTTTCCTACGAAGCCGCCGCCGCTCCTTCGTTCATCGACACCATCGTGAACATCTTCCCGTCGAATTTCGTGCAGCCCATGGCCTCTGCCACCATGCTGCAGGTCATCGTGATCGCGCTGTTCTTCGGCTTCGGCATCATCGGCGTTGGCAAGAAGGCCAAGCCTGTCGCCGACTTCGTGAACTCCATGTCCGACGTGTGCATCAAGATCATGCACTACATCATCGCCATCGCCCCGTTCTGCGTCTTCGGCCTCATCACCCCAGTTGTCGCCAACAACGGCCCGGACGTGCTGCTGCCGCTTCTGTGGCTCATCGTGGTTGCCTACCTGGCCATGATCGTGCACATGGCGCTCGTGTACTCCGGTCTCATCAAGCTGGTTGCGAAGAAGAGCGTGCTGGGCTTCTTCAAGTCCATCGCGCCGGTCATGGGCTTCTCGTATGCCTCCGCCTCCTCGGTGGGCACGCTGCCGCTTAACATGAGCTGCACCGAGAAGAACGGCGTTTCCCGCGAGGTCACGTCCTTCGTGCTTCCGCTCGGCGCCACCATCAACATGGACGGCACCGCCATCTACCAGGGCGTTTGCGCCATCTTCATCGCCCAGGTATTCGGCATCGACCTCACCATCGGCCAGCAGATCACCATCGTGCTCACCGCCGTGCTCGCCTCCATCGGCACTGCTGGCGTTCCGGGTTCCGGCATGATCATGCTCGCCATGGTGCTGCAGTCCGTCGGCCTGCCGGTCGAGGGCATCGCGCTTGTCGCGGGCGTTGACCGCATCCTCGACATGATGCGCACCGTCGTCAACGTCACTGGCGACTCCTGCGTTGCCAACTGCGTTGACGCCGCCGAGAAGCGCAAGGCTGCCAAGAAGGTCGCCGCGTAGCGCATCCCGCGAAGATTCGCGCATTCGCAAATGCTTCGCATTCAGGGGCCCCGCATTGTCGGGGCCCTTGCCGTTCGCGGAATCTCCGCAACTTGGGTTCTAGCGTTACGGGGCGTGACGTGCTATTATGTTTACATCGTGTGCGCAGGCACGCGCTATACTTTCGCATTTCGAGAAAGTGGGCTTTGTCCCGCTTTCTTTTTATGTTGGGGCATGGTGCGCTGCGCGGCGGTTTCAGCGTTAACGAAGGAGGGATTGTGCTCAGTGCCAAAGAACAGCAGCTGCTCGACGCGCTCGAGCCGCGTGCTGCCCAAGAGGGGGTCGAGATCGTCACCATCGAGGTGGTCGGTGCCAAGAAGGCTCCCACTATTCGCGTCTACATCGACACGGAGGAAGGCGTGAGCTTCGACGAGCTTGCGGCTGCCCAGTCTTGGATCAACGACATCATGGACGAACTTGATCCGTTCCCGGGCGCCTACATGCTCGAGGTCTCCTCGCCTGGCATCGACCGCCCCTTGCGTACGCTCGAGCATTTTGCGCGCTTCGCCGGCGAAACGGCTGTCATCAAGATGTCTTCGTCTGACAGCGGGCGCAGCAACTGGACGGGCAAGCTTGTCGGCACCGGGGAGAACCTGGTTCTTCTTGAAGCCGATGGCGAAGTGGTGGAACTGCCCCTGAACAAGATAAAGCGTGCCCATGTTAAGGGCGTCATAGATTTCAACGCATAGGAAAGGAAAGAAGACGTGGCAACTTCTGAATTGATTGAGGCTTTGCAGGCTTTGGCTCATGAGCGCAAGGTCGATGAGTTCTACCTCATCGAGCGCCTTGAGGCCTCCCTCGCTCGCAGCTACCAGCATATCCTCGATCTCGAGTGGGACGCTCGTGTGACCATCGACCGCCAGACCGGTCACATCTACGTGTACGAGCTCGTTCCGGTGGGAGAGCCCGATGAGGAAACCGGCGAGTACACCGAGTTCGAGGAGCGTGACGTCACGCCCGCCGATGTGAGCCGCATCGCCGCCCAGAACGCCAAGGGCGTCATTGCCTCCATCGTGCGTGAGGCTGGCCGCCAGTCCATCTACGAGGAGTTCAGCGGCCGCGTGGGCGATCTCGTGACGGGTACTGTGCTGCAGGGCACGTCCGATTTCACCATCATCAAGATTCGCGAGGGCGTTGAGGCCGAGCTTCCGCACTACGACGTGAAGCGTTCCGCCAACGAGCGCAACGAGCGCCCGGCCAACGAGCACTACCGCCACAACCAGCGCCTGAAGGTGCTCATCATCGAGGTGCGCGATCCGAACTCCGATGCTCCCCGCATGCGCGGCGAGCAGGCTCGTCCTTCCATCGTGGTTTCCCGTACCCACCCCGACCTCATCCGCCGTCTGTTCGAGATCGAGGTCCCCGAGATCTACGACGGAATGGTGGAGATCAAGTCCATCGCACGCGAGCCCGGCGCCCGCTCCAAGGTTGCCGTTGCCTCTCGCGAGCCTAACCTCGACCCGGTGGGCGCGTGCGTTGGCCCGAAGGGCTCCCGTGTGCGCATGGTGGTCGAAGAGCTGCGCAACGAGCGCGTCGACGTTATCCAGTGGGCCGAGGATCCGGCTGTGTACGTGGCCAACGCCCTTTCCCCGGCCAAGGTCTCCCATGTCAACATCGACGAGGCCAACCACTACGCCACCGTCGTGGTGCCCGACGACCAGCTTTCGCTTGCCATCGGCAAGGAGGGCCAGAACGCTCGCCTGGCAGCGCGTCTGACCGGCTGGCACATCGACATCAAGAGCGCAAGCTTTGCCGGCGCCGCCAAGGTCAACGACAACATCCTCATCGACGAGGATGATGACGTCGACGACGAGTTCGGCTACTGCGCCTACGAGAGCGAGGACGGCACCCGCTGCCGCAACCACGCCCGCCCCGGCAGCCGTTTCTGCGGCATTCACGCCGAGTTCGAGGATTAATTCAGGGCGGTCCGTCAATTGACGCAGGAGCGGAACATACGGCAAAGAAGCTGCATCGGATGCGGCGTGCAGGACGACAAGCAGCGTCTGCTGCGCATCGTGCGCGCCTCTCATGGTGCGGTTTCTTTTGACCCGACCGGCAAGGCCGCGGGCAGGGGAGCCTACGTGTGCTCGTCGGCTTGCTTGGCCAAGGCCGGGAAAACGAGGAAACTCGAGCGCGCCCTTCGCACGGGCGTGAGCAAAGAAGATTTTGAACGCATTGCGGGCGAGATCGCCTGCGTCACCGACGCGATCGATCAGAGATAGAAGGAGTGGTGTATGGGTAGCATGTGCGTACATGAGCTAGCAAAAGAATTCGATATGTCGAGCAAGGAGCTGCTCGATCGCCTTCATGATATGAAGATCCCGGCAAAGTCCCATGCCAGCATGCTTGCCGATGCCTACGTCGAGAAGATTCGCAAGAACCTCGAGCCGGCTATCAAGCAGCGCGTCGGCCAGCTCGAGGCCGAGGAAGCCGCGGCTCTTGCCGCCGAGCAGGAGAAGGCTCAGAAGGAAAAGGCCGAGGCAGAGGCGGCCCGTCGCGCCGCCGTCGAGAAGGAGCTTGCCGAGCGCGAGGCTGCACGTGCCGCTCGCGGCGACCGTCCGGAGGCCGAGGAGGCCGAAGCTGCTAAGCCCGCGCCCAAGAAGGCGCCGGTAAGCAGCGCCTTTGAGAGCCTTGCCAGCCAGATCGAGGCCGAGAAGCAGCGCGTCGAGCGCGAGAAGGCCGAGGCTCAGGCTCGCAAGCGCGCCGAGAAGGCCGCTGCCGAGGTTGCCAAGAAGCAGGCCGTCGAGGAGGCGCTGCGCAACAGGGGCGGCAAGAAGGCCGCGCCTGCTGCCGCCAAGCCCGCCGCCAAGCCCGCGCCTGTCATGGGTACGCGCAAGGCATCCAACTTCAGCTCGCTTCTTTCCCAGATCGAGGCCGAGAAGCAGCGCATGGAGGCCCAGCAGAAGGCTTCCGAGGCGCCGAAGCCGGCACCCAAGAAGGCAGCTGATTCCGCACCCGCTGACGCGCGCCCGGCGAAGAAGGACCGCGGCCAGCAGCCTCAGGCCCAGGGTGGCAAGAAGGGTAAGAAAAACGTGGTTCAGTACGTTCCCGAGCTCGAGGCGCAGCCCGAGGTGCAGGAAGACCGCTACGCTCAGATGGCCGTTCAGGCTGAGAAGCTTCAGCGCGATAAGGTGCTCGCCGAGGCCCGCGCTGCCGTCGCCGCAGCTAGCACGCATGAGGGCGAGGGCCGTCGCAAGAAGCGTAAGGAGAAGCGCGAGGCCGAGGCGCGCGAGCGTGCCGAGCTCGAGGCTATCGAGAAGGGCCTCGACCCGTCGCTTGTTCTTGACGATTCCGTCGTCGAGATCCCGCAGGGCGCAACGGTCGCCAAGTTCGCCGAGCTTCTGGGCGTGCAGCCCAATGACGTTATCAAGCGTCTGTTTATGCTCGGTCAGATGATGACGCTCACGCAGTCCATGGCCGACGACATGATCGAGCTTATCGCCGACGACATGGGTCGCAAGGTGCGCGTTGTCTCGCCTGAGGAAGAGTACGCCGTCGTGTACAACGACTCCGAGGCCGACCTCAAGCCGCGCCCGCCGGTCGTTACCGTCATGGGCCATGTCGACCACGGCAAGACCTCGCTGCTCGATGCCATTCGCCACACTGGCGTGGTGCTTTCCGAGGCTGGCGGTATCACCCAGCACATCGGCGCGTCTGTGGTCAACATCGACGGCCGTCAGATCACCTTTATTGACACGCCCGGCCATGAGGCGTTCACGGCAATGCGCGCTCGCGGTGCGCAGGTCACCGACGTCATCGTGCTCGTTGTCGCCGCAGACGACGGCGTCATGCCGCAGACGGTTGAGGCCATCAACCACGCTAAGGCTGCCAACGTGCCGATCGTGGTTGCCGTCAACAAGATCGACAAGCCCGGCGCCAATCCCGACCGCGTGCGTCAGGAGCTCGTCGAGCATGGCGTTATCCCCGAGGAGTGGGGCGGTCAGAACATGTTCGTCGAGGTTTCGGCGAAGAAGAAGCTCTTCATCGAGGACCTCATGGAAACCATCCTCCTGCAGGCCGACGTGCTCGAGCTCAAGGCGAATCCCGACGCACTTGCCTCTGGATTCGTTATCGAATCCAACCTCGACAAGGGTCGCGGACCGGTTGCCACCGTGCTCGTACAGCGCGGTACCCTCAAGTCTGGAGACGTGCTGGTGGCCGGTACTTCCTACGGCCGCGTACGCGCGCTCATCAATCCGCGCGGCGAGCATGTGACCGAGGCGCTTCCGGCTGATCCTGTCGAGATTTTGGGCCTGTCTTCCGTCCCCACGGCAGGTGACGAGTTCCGCGTGTTCGAGGACGAACGCGACGCGCGCAAGCTTGCCGAAGAGCGTGCGCTGCGTGCCCGCCTGGCCGAGCAGGAGACGAAGAGCCACATGAGCTTGGACGACCTGTTCAGCCGCATCGAGGAGGGCAAGCAGACCGACCTCAACCTCATTGTCAAGGCTGACGTGCAGGGCTCCATCGAGGCGCTGCGTGACTCCTTCGAAAAGATGGACCAGTCCGAGGTTCGCATCAACATCGTGCATGCGGCCGTTGGCGGCATCACCGAAACCGACGTCACGCTGGCGGCGGCGTCGGATGCCATCATCATTGGCTTCAACGTGCGCCCCACTGGCAAGTCCAAGCAGCAGGCTGAAAAGGAAAAGGTCGACATTCGCCTGTATCGCATCATCTACCAGGCTATCGAGGAGATCAACGCCGCGCGCATCGGCTTGCTTTCGCCCGATATCGTCGAGGTGGACACCGGCATCGCCGAGGTTCGCGAGACCTTCAAGGTGCCCAAGGTCGGCACCATCGCCGGCTGCTACATCATCGAGGGTGAAATTCACCGAGATGACAAGGTGCGCATCGTGCGCGACGGCAAGGTTATCTTCGAGGGCTCCATGGCCTCGCTGCGTCGCTTCAAGGACGACGTCAAGAGCGTCAAGCAGGGCTACGAGTGCGGTATCGGCATCGAGAAGTTCCAGGATCTCAAGATCGGCGACACCATCGAAGGTTACACAATTAAAGAGATAGAAAGGACTGCGTAGTTTTGAAGCAGACTTCTTCTAATAGGCGGGTAAACGAGCAGGCTCGTGAGGTTATCGCGAGCATCCTGCTGTTCGAGATTTCTGACCCGCGGCTTAACCTCGTCACCATCACCGGATGCGAGGTAAGCTTCGACCGCTCGGCCTGCAACGTGTACTACAGCACCGAGCCCGAGCGCTACGCCGAGGTCGAGGCCGCGTTCAAGAAGGCATCGGGTCGCATCCGCTCGCTCATGGCACGCCAGCTTTCCTGGCGCGTGGCGCCCGAACTGCGATTCCATCTTGACCGCTCGGTTGACGTGGCGGAAGGCATCGCGAGCGCGCTCGTGCGTGACCGTGAGCGCAATCTGGACTCCATGGCTAAAAGCGAGGAACTCGAGGACTAACATGCCGCTCACCGCGCACACCAACACCACGGTTGCCGAAATTGCTGCGCTGCTCAAGAGGCAGCGCAGCTTCTGCATTTGCGCCCATACGGGTCCAGACGGTGATGCCCTGGGGTCAGAGCTCGCCCTTGCCGAGGCGCTGCGTCTTTTGGGCAAGGAGGTTACCTGCCTGCTTGCACGCGACGAGGCGGTGGACGACACCTTCGCCTTTCTGAAGGGCTTTGACGGACTGGTGCCCGCATCGCGGTTCGGCGGTGCCGTCGATTGCTTCGTTACCGTCGATGTTCCGACGCGCGAGCGCTTGGCCGACGCGGCCCATTTGCTTGACGAAGCGCCCCTCACCGTGACCATTGACCATCATCAGGCGTATGACCGCATGGGCGCCTATACGTATGCTGACCCTAGCAGCGCCTCCACTACCATGATCGTGTGGGATCTCGTGAAGGAGCTTGACATCGCGCTGGCTCCCGATGTCGCTACGTGCTGCTATACCGGTCTTATGACCGACACCGGGCGTTTTCAGTATCAAAACGCAGACGCCCGCGCGTTCGCTCATGCAGCCGAAATGATCGACGCGGGTGCACGCCCTGATGAAATCTCGAAGGCGGTGTATCAGAACCGCACCCTCGCCTCGGTAAGGCTCGAGGCTTTGGCGCTTGAACGTCTCGTGATCGGAGCGGAAGGCTCCTTCGCCATGACTTGGCTCACGCTGGATGACTTCGCCGCGTGCGACGCCGTCAAGGCCGATGGCGAGCCTATTATCGACATCGTGCGATCCCTCAAGGGCATTCGCGTGGCGTGCGTGCTGCGTGAGCAGGACGACATCATTCGCGGCAGCTTCCGCGCGAAGGACGACACCGATGTGTCGGCCATTGCGAAGGACTACGAAGGCGGCGGGCACAAGGCGGCGGCCGGCTTCACGCTGCGCTGCGGCATGGCCGAAGCACGCGAAATCATCATCGCACGCCTTGAAGCCGAGTTGGGAGCCTA
>JAFSHA010000084.1 GCA_017440565.1 Eggerthellaceae bacterium
CCGGAGGATAAGCTGGAGAAGGTCGCCATGGTGCTGGATCGGGCAATGCGATGCCCGAAAACGCTGCGCTTCAGGGACTTCTACAACGTCAACGCCAGCTCAGACGAGAGTTGATATCAGTCATCTGCAAGGGAGGATTTTTAAGAAATATTAATAGCTGGCTCTCGATTTAATAGTAGGGAAATTGAATGAAGCGCACCGAATTTTAGAAAATGACATCGCCATTGGGCATCAAGAAGAGGTGCCTAGTGGCGGTTTTTAGGAAGGAGAGGAAATATGGGAAGCATTCTTGCAAGAATAGGCGAGAAGGGTCTCAGCAGGCGTAATTTCGTCGCTGCGAGTGCCGCTGCCCTCAGCGTGCTCGGAGCCTCGGGCATTGCGGGTTGCGCGCCTGCGGCGGTTGAGGAATCCGACGAGCAGTATGCTGAGCCCAAGGGTGAGTGGGTGTCGGCCATCTGCTGGAATCACTGCGGCGGTCAATGTCCGCTGCATGTCCTGAAGGTCGACAATGTGCTTACGCGCATGAAGACAGACGATACTCACGAGGACAGCTTCGACTGGCCGCAGCAGCGTGCCTGTCTACGAGGGCACGCGCGCATCGACGACGTTCTGAGCGCCGACCGCCTGAAGTACCCCATGAAGCGTAAGAACTGGCAGCCAGGTGGCGAGAACGTCAACGGCCATTTGCGTGGCATCGATGAGTGGGAGCGCATCAGCTGGGACGAGGCCCTGGACATGGTCGCCTCCGAAATCACCCGCATAAAGGAGAAGTACGGTAATCGAGCCATCTTTGGAAGCGGCTCTAACACGTCCGTGAAGAACAACGAGCAGGAAACCATCGGCTTCCAGGTCCACATTAAAGACTTGGAGTGGGTCAACGTCCTGAATGCATACGGTGGACAGGTCAGGCACATGGGCACGGCCTCTGCGGGCTCGTTCTCCACCTGCGGTATGTACGGCTATGGCATGGCGGCCGGTAACGACCTTGGCAACGACCGATTTGACGCGCGTAACTGCGATTATTTCATCTTTTTCGGTGCCAACGTCGTCTATAGTGCCAGCGGAACCTATTTTTACCAGACTTTCATGCCGCTCAAGGGTGAGGGCAAGAAGTTCTACATGGTCGACCCCTTCTACAACGACACAGCGGCAGCTTTGGGCGCGGAGTGGATTCCGATTAGGCCGGGTACGGACATCGCCTTCATGAACGCCATCGCATACGTGATGATTAGCGAGGATGATCCCAGGTCTAACCCCTTGATCGACTGGGACATCATCGAGCGTTGCACCGTTGGCTTCGATGCTGACCATATGCCGGAGGGCGCTCCCAAGGATCAAAACTTCAAAGACTTCATTCTGGGCACCTACGACGGTCAGCCCAAGACCCCCGAGTGGGCCTACGAGATCTGCGGCGTCGACCCGGAGAAGACTCGGGAAATCGCGCGTGTGCTCGGCAAGGACAACAAGGTCGCCCTCACCTCGGCGTGGGGCCTCGGTCGTACGCACAATTCTGAGCCCGTGCCGCAAATGCTTATGATCCTAGGAGCCATGGGCGGCCACTTCGGCAAATCGGGCCATTTCATGGGCTCTGCCGTTCGCTCCAGACCGTTGAACAACACTAAGTCCATCATCCGCCAGACGTACCAACCCCATCCCTATATTCCCAATGATGTTGACGATGTTCTTCCCGATCCGGTTCAGTGGAAGGCCATCTTAGACAAGAAGTACATTTGGTCAGGCTGGGAGTACACCAACTTCGATCCCGCGGAGGAGCGCGAGATCGATATCAAGTGCATCTACCACTACTCCCTTAACATGATGCATCGCTCTGAATGGCAGATGGGCGCCATCGAAGCGCACCGCCAGATGGAGTTCGTGGTGGCACACGCCTTCGACTTCAACGTAAATGCGCAGTACTCCGACATCGTTCTGCCGATCATCACGCCTTGGGAAACATACCCTGCTTACAAGTTCCTTGATATCACTGAATTTGTCTCGGTGGGCGGAGGCGTTCTCGACCCGCTTTACGAGTGCAAGCCGGCTCAGTGGATTGGCGAGCAACTCCTCGAGCGCTGGGGCGTCGACCCGAAGATCGTGTACCCCAAAGCTCTCGGCCAGACTCATTACGAACTGCTTGCTGGCCTTGAGGTGATGAACGAGGACGGTGAAACCTACGAGAAGCTGATCAGCTTCACTCCCGAGGAAATTGCCATGTTCGACGCCGAGGGCGAGCCACAGGATGGTCGCATCAGCTACACCGATATCCGCAAGAACGGCGTTTACGCCGTGGAACGCCATCCGGGCGACAACTACGGCGTGATTGGTCTTCAAGGATTCCGCGAGGATCCTGCGGCCAATCCTCTGAGGTCTGCAAGCGGCAAGATGGAGTTCTACTGCGAATCCATCAGCAAATCCGCTGACATGATGGGCTTCGCCAAGGTTCCTGCGTTACCCGAGTACGTTCCTCCGGTGAATGGCTATCAGGATACGTTCGTCAATGGCGATATCGCCAGTGGCCAGAAGGGCGAGTACCCCTTCCAAATTTTCAATCCACATTATCTGCGCACGGCCCATGCTCACTTCGACAACGTCGCCCCGCTTCGCGAGGCGTGCGTCAGGCCTGTGTACATGAACGACCTCGATGCTGCCGAATACGGCTTGAAGGATGGCGATACCGTCCGTGTCTACAACGAGTGGGGCAGCATTATCCGCCCGCTGGGCGTTACGAAGCGCATGATGAGAGGCGTGCTCGGCGTATCTCACGGTGGTTGGCTCGAGATCGATGAGGAGACGGGGTATGACTTGGGCGGTTCGGCGAACACGCTTTGCGCTCCTGTGATGACCGGCACCCGCGTCAGCGGCTACAACACTCAGATCGGAGCCATCGAGCGCTACGACGGCTCATTCACCCCCGACGCCGAACGCATCAACGTAGCGCCCGAGTGTCAGGCCTAAGAAAGGAGGATTGTTATGGCAAACCTTGGCTTCTACTACAATCAGGATGCATGCACGGGCTGCCGCGCCTGCCAGGTATCCTGCAAGGATAAGAACGACTTACCCGTTGGCGCTTTGTACAGGCGAGTGCGCGATTTCGAGCAGGGCAGTTACCCCGCCCCCGGTTACTACCATTACTCCTGGGCCTGCAACCATTGTGCGAATCCTGCGTGCGTAGCCAATTGTCCGACTGGGGCTATGCATGTTGCCGAGGATGGTACCGTGCTGCCCGATGACGAGCTTTGCATCGCCTGCAAAACCTGCCAGCAGGCGTGTCCCTATGACGTCCCGTTTGTGCTCGAGACCTTGAACGTCACCAGAAAATGTGACGCCTGCGCCGATTTGCGCGCACGGGGCGAGAAGCCGGTCTGTGTGGCCTCCTGCACCATGCGCGCCCTTGACTTCGGAGACCTTGATGAGCTCGAAGCGAAGTACGGCGATGGATTGGTTCAAGAAATCCCCGTGCTTCCTAATTCTTCGGAGACAAACCCTTCTATCCTCATCAACCCGCGCGCTTGCGCACTCGAGGAAGATTTCGTAGAAACGATGATCTAGCAACCGATGACGGATTTCGCCTAATCACGAAGAGATCATTCCCCTCGATATCTCCACGTCGCAAAGCGAAGCCAAATGAGGACCTCGGTTATTGCCGAGGTCCTCATTATGTGCGATGGGCGGATACATCAGGGGACAATGTGCACGGCAGGACCTCAATAAGCCTAACCCGAAGCGAAAAGCCATCCGGGCAGCCGAAACACGATTACCCGTTATCGAAAAGGCTGCGGCAGGGCCCGAGCTTCGGTACAGTTAAGGGTCAGGTGCTGGGCAAAGGCGGGAAACCGCCTGCAGTGAGGGCGTGGAGTGACCACTATTAAAGGCTGAGGAGAGCATGCTCTAAGGGCGCTTTGCGCACAGGAGGAATGCTGTCCACTCTACAGGACGCACGGCTCTACGAGACACACGGATACCTCGCGCACTTGACGCAGTACCGCCTTGAGCCGGCAGGGTTGCTTCGTTCCTTTTCGCAGGGATAACTCTGTCCAGATACAGATCAGCCGTTGCCTGCCCCTCTCTGCAGGATGCCTTCGGCCCGAA
>JAFSHA010000085.1 GCA_017440565.1 Eggerthellaceae bacterium
ACTAGGCCATTTGAAAGGGGCTGGCTTCGGGTTTTCCGAAGTTGGCCCCTTTTTTGTAATTGAGGAGGGAAACCATGGAGTTTGTGAAGGTTGATCCCATTACCAGCATGAAGAACGCGTTTTCCGTTGAGGGATACAACGTGGTTATTACGGGCGGCAACCGTGGTTTGGGACGCGGCATGGCGCAGGCGTTCGCCGAGTGCGGCGCCAACGTGGCCATCCTGTGCCGTAACGAGGAGTCTGGCAAGAAGGCCGCATCCGAGCTTGCCGAGCTGGGTGTTACGGCATTTGCCGTCAAGTGCGACGTCGGCAACTTCGACGACATCCTGGCTGCGAAAGAGGCGGTTGCCGAGAAGTTCGACCATATCGACGTCCTCATCAACAATGCGGGCATCGATGGCAAGAAGACGGTGTTCAACGATGAGCGCATGGAGGAGTTCAAGCGCGTCATGAACGTCAACCTCGATGGCGTGGCCGGCATGATTCAGGTGTTCGGCCAGTGGATGATGGACGAGCGCCGCGGTGGCAGCATCATTAACATCTCCTCCATTGGTGGTCAGGCCATTGGCGACCCGCGCGCTCATCCGATGCCCTCGTACAACGCGTCGAAGGCCGCGCTTGACCACCTGACGCGCCATCTGTGCATCGTCATGGGCGACTACGGTATCCGCGTAAACGTCATCGCCCCCGGTCCCACCCATTCCGACCTCGACGCCGGCTTGCCGCCTTCGATCACTCAGTTCATCGATGAGACCATGCCGATGCATCGTTTCGGCGAGCCTATCGAAATCGGCGCGCTGGCCGTGTTCCTTTCCTCTCCTGCGGCATCTCAGATCACGGGTGTCGTGGCGAATCATGACGGCGGCACGATGGTCGTCGGCCTTACGTTCTAGGGAAGCCAGCTGTCGACCCCGCGGAAGGGGGTTTCGCGGGGTCGATGTGAGAAGAGGAGGATGACTCAATGCCGAGCTTTAACGACTACCCGCATATCTTTACTCCCATCAAGATTCGCAATCTCGAATTGAAGAATCGCCTGATTTTCTCGCCGGTGGTCTCGGGCCATGCCGGCGTGGTGGATGGTCAGGTAACCGAGGCGCTCGTGCAGTTTCTGGGTGCCCAGGCGCGTTCTGGCGTGGGCATGGTGACCATTGGCGCATCGCCTGTTGACCAAGGTCGCGCCCGCGACTTCTTCGGAAGCCTGTCTGTGTGTCGCGACGAGGACATTCCGGGACTCCATCGCCTGGCCGAAGAGGTGCATCGCTACGGAGCGGCCATTTCCTGCGAGATTCTTCATGCAGGGCGCATCGCCCAGCCTAATGCTCTTGCCGGGCGTAAGGCCTGGGTGCCATGGCTGGCGCCCGATATGGACCCCGATCTGTTCGAGGAAATTACCGAAGAGCAGATGGATGAGGTTATCGACCTGTTCTGCAAGGCGGCTGTGCGCTTGCGTGACGCTGATTTCGATATGGTTCTCATTCATGGCGCCCATGGCAACCTCGTGAGCGCGTTTTTCTCGCCGCTTACCAACCAGCGTACCGACGAGTACGGCGGAACGTTCGAGAACCGCATGCGATTCCCGCTGAAGCTCGTGAAGGCTGTTCGCGAGGCTGTGGGCGACCACATGGCTATCGATTTCCGCATCAGCCAGAACGAGTACGTCGAAGGCGGCACGACCCTCGAGGACGTGATTACCTTCCTGAAGGCAGCTTCTCCCTATATCGACGACGCGCACCTTTCGGGCGGTTGGATTTTCGATCCCGTGTACGTGAAATACATGATGCCTGGTTACCCGCAGGAGCGCTGCCTGAACATTCCGCGTACGGCCATCGTGCACGAGCAGCTCGACATTCCCGTGACCTGCGTGGGTAACATTCCCGACATCGCTACGGCCGAGCGCATCTTGGCCGAGGGCAAGGCCGACATCGTGGCAATGGCGCGCAACATCCTCGCCGATATGGACTTCGTCAACAAGGCGTATCGCGGCGAGCCCGAGACCATCCGCCCGTGCCTGCGCTGCATCGAATGCGCATCGCGCCCCGCTAAGGGCGGTGGCGTTCGCTGCTCGGTCAATCCGCAGCTGGGGCGTGAGTTGTACTACCGCACCATCCCGAAGGCCGAGACACCCAAGAAGATCGTCATCATTGGCGGCGGTCCCGCCGGCATGATGGCGGCGCAAACGGCTCGCAAACGCGGTCATGAGGTCGTGCTGTTCGAGCGCGCCGAAACCCTGGGCGGGCGCCTGCGCGAGGCGTCGGTGCTGTTCTGCAAGTCCGACCACCATGCGCGCTACCTTGAATGGACGGCGAAGGAGACGTTGTCGTGCGGCGCCGACGTGCGCCTTGGCGTTGAGGCGACGCCCGAGATCGTCATGGCGGAAAACCCCGACGAAGTCATCGTTGCCTGCGGCGCCGAATTCGTGATTCCGCCCATTCCCGGCGTTGACCGCGAAAACGTCATCACGGTGACCGACGCCGATCTCAAGCTGAAGCCGGCTGGCAAGAGCGTTGCCATCGTCGGCGGCGGCATTTCTGCACTTGAGTGCGGCATTCAGCTCGCGCGAGAGGGTCATGACGTTTCGGTTATTGACGTTTTGCCGGAGGACAAGCTGTGGCGTGAGGTCATGAACGAACTGCGCAGCGGCCTTATCGAGCTGCGCGATCGCTATGGCGTGCGTTTGATCGACGAGGCTCGCGTGAAGGAGATCGGCGAGGGCTCGCTTACGTTTACGCGCGCTGGCGAGGAGAGCATCATCCCCGCCGACACGGTGGTACTTGCATGCGGCCTGCGTCCGAACCGCGCGGTCATCGATGCCTTCCGCGAGATGATGCCCCAGGTTACCGTAGCCGGCGATGCTCGCAAGGTGGGCAACATCTTCTCCGCCAACCACGACGCCTTCAACGTCGCCGTCGAAATCTAATGAGAGACCACGAGCCGCCTGGCCTTCAGTCGCCGGGCGGCTCGTTTGAAGAGAGGAGCAGCAATGGCTGAAATCAAGCAGTTCAAGCATGCTATGAAACCCATCAAGGTGGGTCCCATTACGTTGAAGAATCGCGTTCAGTTTGCCCCGCATGCCATCAACATGGTCAACGAGTTGGGCGAGCCGACCGATGAGTTCATCAAGTACGTCGAGCGTCAGGCTCGCACGGGCGTCGGCCTGTTGACCGTTTATGCCACTCCGGTCGATCGTGAGACTGGCATTGACTACGATTCCGAGATCGACATCACCACCGACAAGGTGTGCTGCAGCCTGGTCCGTCTGACCGAGGCCGCCCATATCCATGACTCGAAGATCTCCATCGAGCTCGTGCACGCCGGTCGCGGTGCCGACCCGAAGCTTATCTCGAAGGATTACGCTCTCGCGCCGTCGAACGTGCCCATCCCTGGCCAGATGCAGAATCTCAAGGTCATGGACAAGCAGGACATCGACGACGTCATCGCCAAGTACGTCGATTGCAGCCTGCGCGCGAAGCGCTGCAACTTCGACATGGTCATGATCCACGCTGCTCACGGAAACCTGCTTGCGCAGTTCCTCAGCCCGCTTACCAACCTGCGCGACGACGAGTACGGCGGAACCATGGAGAAGCGCTTCCGCTTCCCGCTTGAGCTTATGGCCGCGGTGCGCGAGGCGGTCGGTCCCGACATGGCCATCGAGATGCGCATTTCCGGCGACGAGATGGTCAAGGGCGGCATGACCATCGACGAGGTGGTCGAGTTCGTGAAGGTCGCCCAGCAATACATCGACCTCGTGCACATTTCCGCGGGCCTGGTGGTCGACTGGCGCGCGTCGTTCTACACCATGCCCCCGTACTATCAGCCGCGCGGCATGAACGTGCCCCTGGCCAAGCAGGTAAAGGACTGCGCCGAGATCACCATTCCCGTCTCGGTGGTGGGCGGCATCAACTCGCTGGCCATGATCGACGACATCATCGAGTCGGGCAGCGCCGACATCGGCGTCATCGCGCGTGCACTCATCGCCGATCCGCAGCTCATTCGCAAGAACCTGCTTGGACAGGAAGAGGACGTGCGTCCGTGCATGCGCTGCTGGGGCTGTGCCGAGACCTTCGGCAGCCATATTCGCTGTGCGGTTAACCCGGGCATGGGCATGATCGCCCCCTTCGACGAGCCGGGCATTGCGCCGGTGAAGAAGAAGGTCGTCGTCGTGGGTGGCGGTACGGCTGGCATGCAGGCTGCTCGCACGCTGGTCGAGCGCGGCCATGACGTCGTGCTGTTCGAGCGCAGCGAGAAGCTGGGTGGCATCATGCCCTCCATCTGCAACCTGCCGTTTAAGGATGATCTGCGTGCGTATGTGAACTGGGCCATTCGCGCGACCATGAAGTGTGGCGCTGACATTCGCCTGGGCGTTGAGGCTACCCGCGAGCTGGTTGAGGCCGAAGACCCGGATGCCATCATCATCGCCGTGGGTTCTGACCCCGTTAAGCTGCCCATTCCGGGTATCGACGGAGCCAATGTGGCGGCCGTGCTCGATGTCGACTGCGGTGTCGTGAAGCCTACGGGCAAGGTGGTCGTGTGCGGCGGCGGCGTTTCCGGCTGCGAATGCGGCTTGGGCCTTGCCATGGAGGGTTGCGAGGTCACGGTCGTCGACATGCTTGGCGACGACAAGTTCGCCACCGGCCTTGCCGGCATTACGCGCAACATGCTTCACATGCTCATGGGTGACAACAACATGAGGCTTTTGGGCGAGCGTCGCGTGGTCGCCATCGAAGAGGGCGGCGTGCGCGTCGTTCCCGTCGGCGGCGGCGAGGAGGAGTTCATCGAGGCCGACTGGGTGGTCGACGCCTTTGGCATGGTTCCGCGCAAGGCCATCGTCGAGGAGCTTTCCGGCATCACCATCGATACCTTCGTGGTGGGCGACGCCAACAAGATCGGAAACATCAAGCAGGCAAACTTCAAGGCCTACACGATGGCTTGCCTGATCTAACCGAAGGAATGCGAAGCGGGGCGCGGAGAGGTTCCGCGCCCCGCGTGCGTGAAGGAAGTGATGATGAAGGATACGTGGCGCGAAAAGGCCGTTTTGGCGGTATTGCTGGTCGCCTCTATGACGACGTTTATGGGTGGTGCGGCAGTGGCACCGTGTCTTCCCCAGATGGCTCAGGCGTTTCCCGACGCTTCTTCGACGGCCATTTCGCTCGTCATCACGCTGCCCGGCCTTACGGTTGCGGCGTTCGGTTTTTTCGTGGGGGCCTTTGCCGATCGCGTTGGCAAGGTGCGCACGTTGGTGCTCGCCACGGTTATCTTCACGGTGGCGGGGTATGCGCCGCTTCTGCTTGACTCGCTGGAACTCATTCTTGCTGCACGCCTGGTTTTGGGCGTGGGCATTGCCGGCATTGCGGTGTCGACTACGGCGCTGATCTCCGACATCTTTTCCGGCGAGAAGCTTACCAAGGCGCTTGCCCTGCAGTCGGCGGCCATGGGAGCTGGCGTGCTGGTTCTTGAGACAGGTGGCGGATTTCTTGCCGAATACGGTTGGCGTATGGCGTTTTGGATGTATACCATCGGCCCCGTCATCCTTCTAGGAGCAGCTCTGTTTCTGCGCGAGCCGAAGAAAGGCGCTGATCGAGATGATGCTGCCGAGCGCGCGGACGGCCAGGTTGCCACATTTGCGCGACGCGCCATCGTGCTGGCTGTCGGAGGCGGGGCGTTTTGCGCCTTCCTAGACAACGCCACTTCGTTCACCATTCCGGGGCGTCTGCCGTTTTACGTTGAGGAGCTGGGGGCAACGTCCTCGACAAGCGGGCTTATCCTGGGATTCCACGGCCTGAGCCTAGCCGTCTCCTCGTTGGTGCAGGGCAGGCTCGCCTTAAGCTGGAGCAGGTCGCGGCTTGTGTTCACAAGCTTTTTCCTCATCGGGGCGGGTCTTTTGGTCATTGGCTTCATCCCGCATATCGCAGCCGCTGTGGCGGCGGGCGTTCTCACCGGGATCGGCGGCGGCTTGGTCATTCCCACTATCTTGCAGTGGATGACGAGTGTGGCAACGCCGCTCACGTCGGGAAAGATCACGGGCTGCAACACGGCGGCTGTCAATCTCGGGCAGTTTGCCTGCTCTCTGCTCATGGCGCCGGCGCTTGCGCTGACGGGTTCGAGCGCTGGATTGTTTGTCGTTTTCGGTGTGGCGGTGCTTGTCTTGGGATGTATCGTCGCGCCTTTGCTGGCGAAGGTGAGGTAGGCTATGTCACGTGGAACGTTGCCATGAAGTCGCTCGGTGTGGTGAAAGCAAGCATGTTCACGTTGGCCATTCCCGCGCTTACGGTTTTCGAGGCGGCGGCTATCTTGGGCGAACCCATCACTTTGGCCGCTATTGTCGGCGTCATCCTCATCGCAGGAGGTCTGTTCGTCTCTCAGTATGTCAAGGGGAGAGAGAGTTCTCGCGAATGAGTAAGGGCAATCTGGGGGCTCAAATCGCAAAAGGGCCTCATGCTGCCTGCTTTTTTCACGCTGACTCTAGGGTATATAGGCTGATTGAGGTTCGCCTCGCTTTCATGCCCTTCTGACTAGGTCTTTCATACCTTTCATATGAGGGTTCGAGCGCATTTTGGGTGCTACGATTCTGCTGCTTTTCGGCGGGGTGCATGAGGGGCGCCTTGCCGTATATCTCTATGGAGGGAGAATTATGACAAAGCAACTTGATCGCCGTACGTTCCTGAAGGGCATGGGCCTTTCCGCTGCAGCTGTTGCCGCTACGGGTGCCCTTGCCGCATGCGCGCCTGCTGCCGAGGGTGGCTCTGACGCGCCTGCTGCCAATGACGCAGCTGCGTCTCATGCTGAGTGCCTGAACGCTGCCGGTCAGAAGTGGGGCTTCGAGATTGCCCCCGAGGCTATTGCCGATGATGCTATCGCCGAAACCGTTGAAGCTGACGTCATCATCGTCGGCGGCGGCATGAGCGGCATGTGCACGGCTGCATCCTGCGCCGAGAACGGCCTGAAGGTCGTCCTCATCAGCGCCTCTTCGGGCCCTGTGAGCCGCGGCGGTTCCAACAATGGCGTGTACTCCAAGGTTATGGAGAGCATGGGCATCGAGCGCATGGATCCCACGTGGTTCTATCGTATGCAGTACGCAGCCAACGGCGGCAACTTCAGGCCTTCTCTGTGGTACAAGTTCTACAACAACTCCGAGGAAGCCATCAACTGGATCATCGACATCGCCGCCAATGCTGGCATCAAGACCACCATCGAGTCCGGCCCGCTCTACAAGGACGGCGACCCGATGTTCACGCCGTCTGCTGCTCACGCGTTCTATGTTGACGACTCTGAGCTTCAGGGCGCAATCGGCAATGGCGAGGGCCACATCGCAGCTGAGCTCGGCCGCTACATCGTTGAGGATCTGGGCATCGACGTTCGCTGGAACGTGAAGGCCGAGCAGCTCGTTCGCGGCGGCGTTGCCAACGGCACCGAGGGCCGTGTTGAGGCTGTCATCGCCGTTGACGCTGAGGGCGCTTACACCAAGTACGTCGGCAGCAAGGCCATCATCATGGCTACCGGCGACTTCTCTCATGACAGGGACATGATGGAGAGGTACTGCCCGCAGGCTGTCGAGCTGTGCGACTTCAGCACCGAGGTCAACTACGACCAGGGCATCTGGATGGGCGGCCTCATGCCTGGCGATGGCCACAAGATGGAGCTGTGGGTCGGCGCTGCTTGGCAGAAGGAGCCGAACAACATCATGCTCGGCCGTCCGAACCTGCCTGGCGATCAGCCCTACACCAGCCACACGGGCCTCATGGTCGACAACGCCGGCCAGCGCTTCATGAACGAGGACGTTCTGGGCGGCTTTGCCTGCGCGACCATCATGCACCTTCCCAAGAAGACCGCGTACTGCATCTGGGGCACCAACCGCGCTGAGCTGGGCGGTCCTTGGGGCGCCATCAACTACGCTCATGGTGAGTACTTCACCACCGAGCAGGTCATCGAGCGTTGGGACAACGACACCGACGGCTTCGGCATCATCAAGGCCGACACCGTTGAGGAAGTCATCTCCCAGCTTGGTCTTCCGGCCGAGACCATCGACACCGTCAAGCGCTACAACGACATGTGCGCTGCGGGCGTCGACACCGACTTCTACAAGACTCCCGACAAGCTGATCCCCATCGGCGAGAACGACGGCCCCTTCTACGGCGCCTCCTTCACCCCGGGCTTCCTGACCTCTCTGGGCGGCATCCGCACCGATGTTCATCTGCGCGCGCTCGACGCCGACGATCAGCCCATCCCGGGTCTGTTCAACGTTGGCTGCATGATCGGCAACTTCTACAGCGGCACCTACACCTTCGCTATGGAGGGCATGAACTACGGCGCTTGCTGCATCACCCTGCCCTACGTGCTGGGCAAGGAGCTCGCTGCTGGTGAGCTTGATTAAGCAACTGGGTTTGCGCCCGTTACCCCTAGCGGGCGCAAGATAGTTGGAAGCGCGGCGGTCCCAGCGGCTGCCGCGCTTTTTCATGGCCCTACTCCCAGACGATGTCCTCGGCGCCGAAGGTGCCGAGCTCGCTCACGTAGTCGATCACGACCTGCTGGGAGGCGATGTTTTGCACCTCGACGGCCTGCGCTCGCATGTCCTCGGTCAGCTCCTCGGTGCCGACGGCCAGGCGGTAAACCGTATTGTCCTCAAGCTCCACGTCGCCCTTCGTCACCAGGTAGTACGGGAACACGTTTCCCGTGCCGCACAAATCGAAGCCGCCCTCAGCCAGCGCCTTGATCTCGGCGCCTGTCATCTCGAGCACGTTTATCGAGTAGCACTTCGTGCGGAACATGTTGATCTCCTCGATGCCCACTCCGCCCGCGTAGGCATGCCACGCCACGCCGCGATCGTTGATCTCGCGCGCTTCGTTGTAACCGCCGTGCGTAACCAGCGCAGCGTCGGCATCGGCTGCGCGCCCCAAGGCGACGGCGCACAGGCACATGGTGTCTTCCCAGCTCAAATCCTCTTCGAGTACGGCTATCGAGCCGTCGTCGCCTGAAGCCACCTCGGCATAGGTTGCGTCGAAAGCCTCGAGCAGCTCCTCGGCTCCGATTTCGCCCGACACTAGCCTGCGCACGTCCTGCGCGATGGGAATGATCAGATCTTCCCAGCCCACGTACACCAGCTGAACCGTGTGGCCTTCCTTGACCAAGTACTCCAGCTCGGCGAAGGGGCTGTCCGCTGGCACGCTGGCGCCTGCCAGCGGGGCGGTGTAGAGGCTCGGTTCGGCGGTCTTCGCCACGAGCGCCTCCTGGCCTTCAAGCGTCGAGACGAACTCCATAAGGGCGAGCGCATCTGCAAGTTTCTGCTCGTTGCCCGGCTCGAGCAGGCGTTTGCTCAAGCCGAAGTAGCGCGACGTGGTGGTGGTGAGCGTGTTGGTGGTGCCGTCGTCGGACAGCCACGGCATGACGTCGAACTCGTAGGTGCGCCCATCCTCGGTCGTATTCTCGTACACCGAGAGTCCCAGGCTCAGGAAGAACACGCACTCGCCGTTCATAAATGCGTCTTGCGGGTTGCCCTCTCTGTCGGCGATAAGGCCGGCGTCAACCCAGCGCTCAAAGTACTCGGCGCCGGCTAGAAGTTCGGCGTTGCCAGCCGCTTTCGCCTTTCCATTCGTGAAGTCGGTCTTCCACTGGCTGCCCTCGGCAGTGTGGAAGTACTCGGTGTTCAGGATGTTGAAGAAGTAGTTGAAGGGGTAGCCGTCCAGGTTGAACATGCAGCGCATGACGTCGAGCCCCTCCGCCTCGATTGCGGGTGCGAGGGCCAGAAGCTCCTCGAAGCTGTTGGGCACCTCCCAGCCGTGCTCGGCCATGAGGGTCTTGTTGTAGCTGATGCCCGTCATCTGGAAGCAGCTTGGCAGAAGGTAGATGCCGCCCTCGTTGTCAAGCGAGTTGAGCATGGTGGTGGTGTAGTTGTTGACGAAGGCGTAGCCCGACAGGTCGATGAGGTGCTCGCGCTGCGCTTCGGGCGAGAACGGGTAGGTGGAGATGTAGATGTCGGGGACGTCGCCTGTCTCGAGCGAGGTGAGCGCAAGGCCGCTGCCGTTGGCGCCGCGGTAGGCGCTGGCCTCGAAGCTGATCTCGGGGTGCTTCTCCTGGAACACCTCGATGAAGTCGTCGGAGAACAGGTTGTTCAGGTTGCACACGGAAAGCGGCTCGTGCTCCTGGGCGCCTGCGCCCGGCGCGTCCGACGAGCCCGATGCGCCGTCCTGCGCCGCGCAGCCTCCCGAGAGGAGGGCCAGGCACAGGGCGGCCGCCAGGGCCAAGGTTCGTGCTGGGCTTCGGAAGGGCTTTCTGGTCATGTTGCTGCTCCTGTCTCGGTATCGCGCGGGGCGGGTTTCCCGCGCCCTCGGCGCGCGGTTTGCGATGCGCTTTCCTCATGGTAACGAAGCGGTGGCGTAAAGGGCCGCCCGTGCCCGCTTTGTTGACTGAATGTCATCAAAGGGAGGTTTTACGGGCGGCGGAAAGGGCTTTTGCCAGAAGGTCCATGTTGAGGGGCTTCAGGAGCGGGGTGTTTACGCCTGCCTCCTGCATGGCCTGTTCATCGGCGGGGGAGTAGTCGGCGGTGAGCGCGAACACGGGAATGGCGTACGCGTCGGCGCGATCAAGGGCGCGTATGCGGCGTACCGCCTCGATGCCGTCCATGACGGGCATGTGCAGATCCATGAGCACCACGTCGAAAGAGCCCTCGGCGCTGCCCTTGAAGGCGTCAAGCGCCAGCTGGCCGTTTTCGACCGGCGTCACGTGCGCCCCGCGCTCCTCCAAAAGCACGCAGGTTATCTCCATGTTCAGCTCGTCGTCCTCGGCCAGAAGCACGCGCGCTCCCTCAAGGGTGGAGGAGGCCGCGGCAGGCTGAGCGGCGGCAGAAGCAACTGGTTTCGCCTTGCCTTGCGCACGGCAGCTGGAAAGCGCACGCACCAGATCGCGCTCTTCGATGGGCTTTGACAGGTGGAAGTTCATGCCTGCCTCGGCGGTCTTACGCACGTCCTCGTCGAAGGCATGCGCCGTGAGCGCGATGATGGGCACGCTTTGCGCGTCCGCATGCTCCGAGGAGCGAATGGCCCGCGTGGCCGAAAAGCCGTCCATTACTGGCATCATGACGTCCATGAGCACGACGTCGAAGGTGCCGGCGGGGCTTGTGAGGAACATGTCGAGCGCCTTTTGGCCGTTTTCGGCTTCCTCCACCGTCGCGCCTGCGCCTAGAAGCGCCTCGCGTGCGATCTCGCGGTTCAGCTCCTTGTCTTCTACCAGAAGCACACGCATGCCCGAAAGATCGTCGTCTTCGGCCACTTCCGCGAAGGCGCGCGCACGCGGTTCCTCGGCTACGTCGACGTCGAGCGTTACGGCGAAGGTGCTGCCACGGCCCAGCTCGCTTTCGACTTCGATGGTGCCGCCCATCATGTCGACGAAGCGCTTGGTGATGGCCATGCCGAGCCCCGTGCCCTCGTACGTGCCGCTGTGACCCTGCCCTGACTGAGAGAACGGCTCCCAAATGTGCTTCAGGTACTCCTGCTCCATGCCGATGCCCGTGTCCTCCACGCGCAGGATCACCCTGACGCGGCCATTGCCTGCAACCTCTTGGCGCGCGCGGAACGCCACGCTTCCACCGTCGGGGGTAAACTTCACGGCATTACCCAAGATATTGATGAGAATCTGGCGCAGATGCAGTTCGTCGGTCATGATGTGCGGATGCGAAAGGTTCGCGAAATCGCGCTCGAATTCGAGGTTGCGCGTGGTCAGCTGCCCCTCGACGATGGAGGCGCATTCCTCTAGCAGTGCCGGCAAGCTTACTGGTTCGCTTACGATGGCCGTGCGCCCCTGCTCAATGCGGCTTAAGTCGAGCACATCGTTCACCAGGCTTAATAGATGCCCGGATGCCTCGCCGATCTTGCGCAGGCAGTCCATGACCTTGCCTGGGTCGTCTCCGCTGCGCATGGCGATGCCGGTCATGCCCATGATGCCGTTGATGGGCGTGCGGATGTCATGGCTCATGTAGGAGAGGAACTCGCTCTTAGCGCGGTTGGCTGCATCAGCTGCCTGCGCCATGTCGCTCAGGCGGCTCACCATGTCACGCACCCAAAGCACCACGACGACGAACAGAAGGCCCAGCATCAGGCAGATGAACAGCAGGAACAAAAGCGATGTGTGCGAGAGTTCGGCTGCGTTGTTGCCGATGAGGTCGGTAGGCGCGAAGATGACCAGGCGGTGTTCGCCAGCCGCCACCGTCTGGAACGACACGAACCATTCCTCATCGCGGTAGCTTATCTCGAAGGCGGTGGTGTCCCCCGCGTCGAAGGAGTCTAGGAGATCGGCCATGCTTCCGCCTCCGATGACCTTTGCCTCGCCCTCGATAGCGGCGAGGATGCTGTAGTCCTCGATGAAGCGGTGGGATTCGCTGCTTTGGTAGAGCCGTCGGCCAGTGTCGGTGACGAAGTAGGTGTGGCAGTTCTCTCCGAAGCCGTGGGCGGAAAGCTCCTGCAGCGAGCGCACGTCGATGGCCAGCGCCAGTTGGGTGATGGGTCCCGCGCCCTCCACCGAGAAAGGCTCGTCCAGGCGCTCTAGCATGAGGAAGTAGGTGGTTTCGTTGCTTTCATAGGGCAGGTTGACAATGCCTGTTTGGCGCACCGGCGCCTCTTCGGTAAGCGAAACCGAGTTGTCATGGCTGAACCAGCCCGTGTTTCCGTCAGAGGAGAAGAAGGTTCCGTCTTCGGCGAAGGCAAGCACCACCGACTGCTCGGTCGAGATGGTTTCGGCGCAGTAGGAAAGGCCCGCGAGCAGGCTTTCCCGGTTGGCGGGAGAGGTGAGCTTGAGGTAGGCCTGGCACATGGAGTTCTGATGCCAGTAGTCATCGATGACGGCATCGATGTTCTCGGCCGTCTTCTCGGCGAACTGCGTGAAGAAGGCCTGGCGCTCGGCAAAGAGTTTGTCCTGCTGGAAGCTGTAGAACCATCCGACAGCCAGCACGCAAATGAGAATCACCGCTGCCGACAGGACGACCACGGGCCGCCAACCCGGAGTGCCCCGTCTTTCCTCTGTCTGCGATGCCACCGTTCCTCCTGTGTAAACCCGCCCCAAAGATGACGCCATTGTAACGGAACGGGCGATTTGCGAAGCGCCTCTGTCATCTTCTCGTTACAAACGCCTCTCGGACCGGGGGGTGTGAACTGTAACGTTCCAGCCGAGCAAGCCGAGCAAATCCCTATCGGCTTCTTCCGCGGCGCGTTCACCCCTCGGCTTGGTATATACTTGTCCGAATACATGAACGCCCCGCAAGGAGAAATGATGCCCAGAACCATTGTCGATCCCATCCACGAGCCTTCGGTTCTCAACGAGCCCGACTTCGTCATGGACGAGATGAACTTCGACGCGCTTGACCAGCCTGTTATGAGCCTGCAGGGCAAGGTCGACAAGAAGCCCCTGACTGCGGCCATCATCTTGGCGGGCGGCACGGGCGAACGTTTCGGCAAGGAGGGCGGAAAGCAGCTGGTCGAAATTGCCGGCAAGCCGGTGCTCACCTGGTCGGCCGAGGCGTTTGACGCCGTGGGAGACGTGGGGCTTATCGTCATCGTGTGCCCGCAGGACCGCACCGACGAGTACCTGCGCCGCGCCATCGACCCGTTCCCCTTCGTCACGCCCGTGGTGGTGGCGCCTTCGGGCTCCATTCGCCAGGAATCTGCGTTCAGCGGTCTTGAGTACGTGGGAGACGAATTCGAGTACGTGGCGTTGCACGATGGCGCCCGCCCGCTCATCACGCCCGACCTCATCGAGCACACCATCAATACGGTGAAGGGCCACTTCGACTGCGACGGTGCGGTGGTGGGGCATCCCACCGTCGACACGCTCAAGGTCGTCGAAAACGGCGTGATCATGGGAACGCCCGATCGCAGCGTGTTCTGGAACGCGCAAACGCCGCAGGTGTTCCGCACGGGCATCTACCGCCGTGCGCATGCAAGCGCCCTTTCCGACGGCTTCGTGGGCACCGACGATGCCTCGCTCATCGAGCGCTTGGGCGGGAAGATCCTCATGGTCGAGGGCAAGCGCGACAACATCAAGCTCACCGTTCCCGAGGACTACGAGGTCTTGGCCGCGGCCGTGCGTCATAAGCGGGGGATCGGCCGTGAATAACATGCAGGGCCTGCGCTGCGGCCTGGGGTATGACGTGCACGCCCTCGTCGAGGGCCGCAAGCTCATACTCGGCGGCGTGGACATTCCTCATACGAAGGGCCTTTTGGGCCACTCCGATGCCGATGTGCTGGCGCATGCCATCTCTGACGCGCTTCTGGGAGCGGCGCGCGCGGGCGATATCGGTAAGCTCTTTCCCGATACCGACCCGGCTTATGCCGGTGCCGACTCCCTGAAGCTGCTTGAGGCCGTGGCTGCGCATGTGCGCGCCTTGGGGTTTGAGATCCTCGACGTCGACAGCGTGGTGGCCGCGCAGGCCCCCAAGCTGTCCCCCCATCGTGACCAAATGCGCGAGAACCTGGCGGCTGCCATGGGCATTTCCGTCGAGAACGTGGGCGTGAAGGCCACCACCACCGAGCGCCTTGGCTTCGAGGGCCGCGAAGAGGGCATTTCCGCCACCGCCACCTGCCTGCTCTGTCGATGTCGCTAGCGCACGGAAGGTCGGGGCGCGGGCCGAGGGGCTTGCGCGACCGTCCGAGTGCGCATGACTTCACGCCCGTATTCCCATGAGTGCGAGGCGGGGGCATGGCGAGGCGCGCCGAAGGGTGCGCAAAGCGCGCGGCAGGCTTGCCTGCGGGCTCGTTTTAAGGCTCGAGGCTGCTTTTTTCGCAAGCGCTCCGCAATCCATGATGTTTCCGCTGATCGCACCGATACGACGACAGACAGGATCCCATCATGAACGTTTTCTCCGTCATCAAAGAAGACATCCAGGCCGTTAAGGAGCGCGACCCCGCGGCGCAAAGCTCTTTCATCATCTGGCTTACGTATCCGGGCTTGCATGCCCGCTGGTCGCACATTGTCGAGCATTGGTTGTGGAACCGCGGCTGGAAGCGCTTGGCGCGCATATCGTCGCAGTTCACACGCTTCATGACAGGCGTCGAGATTCACCCCGGCGCGCAAATCGGGCGCCGTTTCTTCATCGACCACGCCATGGGCGTCATCATCGGCGAGACCACCATCATTGGTGATGACTGCACCATCTACCAGTGCGTGACGCTGGGCGGCACGGGCAACGAGGTGGGAAAGCGCCACCCCACCTTGGGTAACAACGTCACGGTGGGCGTGGGCGCGGCGGTGCTCGGCAACATTTATATAGGCGACAACTCGAAGATCGGCGGCGGCGCGGTGGTGGTCAAGGACGTCCCCCCGAACTGCACGGTGGTGGGCATTCCCGGAACCATCGTGGTGCGCGATGGCAAGCGCGTGCGCGACGAGCAGCTTGACAAGGCCAACCGCAAGGAGAACCTGCCCAACCCCATCGAGGAGCGCTTCTCGCGCGATTCCGACCGCATCGAACAGCTTGAGGCGCGCATCCGCGAGCTCGAGGCGAAGCTGGGCTAGGCCCTCGGCCTTCCGCGCAGCTTTTCCAGCGGCATTCCGCCCTACTTGAAGCCTGCTTGACGGCTAACGGCGGCCGCTGATGCGGTATCCTTTTACGTTAGACCTTAATTCGCCCCGCTTCGGAGGCGGGGTGGTGAAATGGAGAGAACCATGATCAAGCTTTATGACACCAAGTTGCGCCGTAAGGTCGACTTCGTTCCGCTTAACGAGGGCAAGGTGGGCATGTACGTGTGCGGCCCCACCGTGTACAACCGCATTCACATCGGCAATGCGCGCACGTTCATCAGCTTCGACACCATCCGCCGCTACCTCATGTGGCGCGGCTATGACGTCACGTTCGTGCAGAACGTGACCGACGTTGACGACAAGATCATCAAGCGCGCCAACGAGGAGGGCCGCACGGCCGCCGAGGTGGCGGCGGAATACACCGCGCGCTTCATCGACGACATGCATGCGGCCGGCGTGAAGGACCCCGATATCCGCCCGAAGGCCACCGAGGAAATCGAGGCCATGCAGGAGCTTATTCAGGAGCTTATCGACGGCGGGCATGCCTATGCGGTCGACGGCGACGTGTACTTCGCCGTGCGTTCCTATGACGCGTACGGCCAGCTTTCCGGTCGCAACATCGACGAGATGGAAGGCGGGCACCGCGAGCTGCGTGCCGACGGGCAGGGTCTTGAGGACCGCAAGCGCGATCCGCTCGACTTCGCGCTGTGGAAGGCCGCCAAACCCGGCGAGCCTTCATGGCCTTCCCCCTGGGGCGAGGGCCGTCCTGGCTGGCACATCGAGTGCTCGGCCATGTCGCACAAGTACCTGGGTCTGCCCTTCGACATTCATGGTGGCGGTTCTGACTTGGTGTTTCCGCATCACGAGAACGAGCGCGCCCAGTCTGAGGCGGCTTACGGCTGCACGTTTGCCAACCACTGGATGCATTCGGGCATGCTGCAGATCAACCAGGAGAAGATGAGCAAGTCGCTCGGCAACTTCATGCTTCTGCACGAGGTGCTCGAGACCACGCGCCCGGCGGCGCTGCGCATGCTCATGCTGCAGACGCATTATCGCTCGCCGCTCGATTTCTCGGAGGATCGTCTGGCCGAGGCCGACGCGGCGCTTACGCGCATCGAGAACGCGGTGAAGAACCTCGACTGGCTGCTCGAGACGGCCGTGGATGGCGAGGCCGCCCTTGACGGCGCCGCGCTTGCCGCGCGCACGCAGGCGGCTCGCGAGGGCTTCGGCATCGCCATGGATGACGATTTCAACGCTCCGGCTGCCCTGGGCGAGATCTTCGCTTTCGTGGGCGAGGTAAATGCCGCCGTGGCCGACAGGACGCTTTCCGCAAGTGACGTCGAGGCGGTTTCCGCTGCGCGCGACGCCATCGTCGAGCTTATGGACGTGCTGGGCATCGCCGTTGCCGAGGAAGCCGCGGGCAGCGCCTACCCTGTCGAGGTGGTGGCCCTGGCTGCCGAAATCGCGGGCTATGCGGGAACCGACGCCGCCGAGGCCGTGGACGCCCTGCTTGTCGCGCGTACTGCCGCCCGTAAGGAGAAGAACTGGGCGGTTGCCGACGGCGTGCGCGACGGTCTGAAGGCGCTCGGCCTTGTTGTCGAGGATACGCCGCAGGGCCCGCGTGTGAGCGTGGTTGCCTAAACTCGCTTTAAGGCGTATGCGCAACCTGAGGAAACATAAGGTGCGGGAGAGCTCGTTGCCAAGCGCGGCGATGCTCGTTTTCTCGGTGGTCACGTTCATCGTGGCCCTCTGGGTGATCATGACCCTCGTACGAGTGGTGGCTGGGTAGTATGTGGCAGCGCTTCTCATTCTACGACGTGCGGGTTATCTGCCATTACCTGGGCACCTTGATCTTCTTCATGGCCGCCGTCATGACAGTTCCGCTTCTGACGGCTCTGCTGTGCCAGGAATGGGAGCCAGCCGCCCGCTACGCGAACTCGATAGGCGTGGCGTTGGTTGTCGGCGCCCTCTTGCGCTTCATGCGCATCGAGCCGGGCCGTTTGGGCAGGCGGCAAGCGCTTGTCGTCACGGGCTTGGCGTGGATCGTGCTGGCCCTCATCGCGTCGCTTCCGCTGTATGCCTCGGGGCATTACGCCACCTATCTCGATGCGCTCTTCGACGGCGTCTCGGGTCTTACCACTACGGGTGCGAGCGTGATCGTCGATCTTGATCACCTGTCGAACGCCGACAACATGTTCCGCTTCATGATGCACCTGGTGGGTGGCTTGGGCCTTATCGTGGTGGCGCTTTCGCTGGGCTTGTTTGGCAAGCGCGGCGGCGCTTCGCTCTACACCTCGGAGGGGCGTAGCGAGCACGTGGTTCCCAACGTAGTGCAGACGACGCGCTACATTGCCCGCGTCACGCTCATGTGCATCGGCATCGCCACCATCATCCTTGCTGTCTTCATGCTCGTTTCGGGCATGGGGCCTGTGCGCTCGGTGTTGCATGCGTTCTGGGTTTCCGTCTCGGGTTTCGTGACGGGCGGCTTCGCGCCCATGAGCGGCTCCATCATGTACTATCAATCGCTTCCCATCGAGTTCGTGCTCATGGTGCTCATGATCTTGGGCAGCATCAACTTCGTGGTGTTTGCCGAGGTGGGGCGCGGTCGTGTGGGCATGTTCTTCCGCGATATTGAAACGAAGACCATGATCATCTGGATTGCGGTCATGACGGCGATTTTCACGGCGGCGCTTAGCCAAAGCGCGCTGTTCTCGGACTTGCCGGCGCTTCTGAGGCGCGGCATGTTCATGATCGTCTCCGCGTTCACCACTACGGGTTTCCAGACGGTCACGAGCAACCAGATGACCACCATCTTCACATCGGGTGCGTTCATTTCCATCGCGCTGCTCATGGCCGTTGGCGGCGGGGCGGGCTCGACGTCGGGCGGCATCAAGTTCAGCCGTGTGGGCATCATCTACAAATCGGTGGTCTCTACGGTGAAGGAGGCGCTTGCCCCCGATTCGGCGCGCGTGGTGGTGGACTACAACCACGTGGGTCGCCGCGTGCTCACTCCCGAGATCGTGAAGTCGGCCATGACCGTGTTCATCCTGTTCATCATCACGTACGCCTTGGGTGCGCTTGTGGGCATTGCGCATGGCTTCGACGCCACGCAGGCTATCTTCGAATCGGTTGCCATGACCTCCAACGGCGGTTTGCTGTCGGGCCTGGTGTCGCCTGGCATGCCGCCGACGCTTGAGCTGTTCTACATGTTCCAGATGTGGGCGGGGCGTCTTGAGTTCGTGACGTTGCTTGCCCTGGTGGTCGAAGTGGTGGTTTCGCTGGTCCCGCAGAAGAAGTCGAGGTAGCGATGCGTTCGAAGGTTTGGCATGGCGAAGGGAGCGCGTCGGGTTTCGCGGCGTTGGCTCTTGCGCTGGCGTTGAGCGTGCTTCTGATGTTCGGCGGCGCCCATGCGGCGTTTGCCTCGCAACCGTCTGGGGTGCAGGAGCCGGCTGAGGAGGGGCCCTCCAATTTTGTTGACCCCCAGCAGCGTCCCGACAGCTCGTTTATCTACGATACGCTGATTTCCGACCTCGCCGAAGCTGATTCTTACTACAACGGCCAGACCGTCCAGGTGACGGGTGAGGCCGTGGGCGACAACCTTGCGGTGCTGTTTGACGAGGGGCATCGCTGGATCACGCTGCAGGCAAGCGATGCCAGCTTTGCGCAGGTCACCGTGTACATGACGGCCGATGCGGCTTCGGCTATCGACACGTTCGGGGCGTACGGCAAGACCGGTTCGACGGTGCAAGTGCGCGGCGTGTTCAACCTTGCGTGCAACGAGCACGAGGGCTTAAGCGACATCCATGCCGAATATGTGAACGTCGTCAAACGAGGCTCGGTTCATCCAGACGAATTCGTGCCCGCGCACTTCGCGCCGGGTTTGATGCTTGCCCTCGTTGCGGGAATCCTCGTGTTCGTGTACTACCGACTGAGGGAGCGCAGACGATGACGGAGGCCGAAGTGGTTTTGCGTCGCGGGGAAGTGGTGAAGCTCGACCGCGGCTTTCCCCTGGTGCGTTTCGAAGATGGAACTTCGATGCGGTGCGAGCATGCAACCGCCCTGGTGAAGGGCGAGAAGGTGCGCGCGGTTATCGGGGACGTGGTGGAAGTGGCCGTGCCCGACGGGCATGACATGGCCATCATCGAGCGCATCTGCCCGCGTTGGCGCTCTTTCGTGCGCAAGGACCCTACCGAGCGGGCGCTTCCGCAGGTGCTTGCCGCCAATTTCGATCGCGTCATCGTGGCGCAGCCTCTTTCCGAGGTGAACATGCGCCGCCTCGAGCGTGAGCTGGTGCTGGCGCATGAGACGGGCGCGGCGGTGACGGTGGTGCTCACGAAGGCCGACTTGGCGCATGATGAGGACGAAGTGCTTCGCGTCTTAGAGCAGGTGCGCGCGCTTGCGGGGCGCGACATCGAGACGCTGGTGGTTTCTTCACACGATCCGCAGTCGGTTGAGGCGGTGCGCGCTGTGGTGGGCCCTGGGCAGATGGCCGTGCTCATCGGGCGCAGCGGCGTGGGCAAGTCCAGCTTGGTCAACCTGCTTCTGGGCTATGAGCTTCAGGAGACTCAGGCGGTGCGTGAAGGTGACGGCAAGGGCCGGCACACCACGGTGAGCCGTGAGGTCATCGAGCTTCCCGGCGGCGGGCGTATCGTGGACATGCCGGGTGTGCGTGGTTTGGGCCTGTGGGATGCCGATGCGGGCATCGAGGCGGCGTTTCCCGACGTGGAGGAGCTGGCTGAGCAGTGCCGGTTCCGCGACTGCAGGCATGTGAACGAGCCTGGGTGCGCGGTGTTGGCGGCGCTTGATTCGGGTGAGTTGTCCCGTGCGCGCTATGACTCGTACCGCGCGCTTAAGGACGAGACGCATGCCATCAAGGAGCGTCGCGAGCAGGCGCGCTGGATGCAGGGCGAAAAGGCCTCGAATGCCAAGCGGGGCGGTAAGACGGGCAAGCCCGGCCGCGGGAAATCCTCCGAGAAGATGAAGGGCATTTCGAAGGCCCGCAAGGAAGTCAACAAGCGCCGTTAGAGTTTTCGGTTGCTCCGCAGGTTGGGGAATGTGGGTAGCATCGAAGCGATGCGTTGTTGCTACAATTTCGTGTTAGCAGTTGACGCGGTGGAGGTGCGCGATATGGATCGAAAGAAGCTGATCGGGTTGGTGGCGGGTGTTGCCATTCCGATCGCCCTCATCGCGCTTCAACCGTTTGCGGGGCTGACGATGCAAGGAACAGCCGCCTTCTCCATTCTTCTCGGTGCCATTGTGTGGTGGATTGTCGGAGTGCTTCCCGATTACGTGACCGCGCTTACCATGGCGGCTCTGTTCGTCCTGGTGGCTGACATTCCGGCGGACGTGACGTTCAGTGCGTTTTCGTCTTCGACGTGGTGGCTTTTGGTGTGCGCGTTTTGCATGGGGCTTGGCATGCAGCGAAGCGGCCTGCTCAAGCGGCTTTCCCTGTCGATTCTCGACCGATTCCCCCACACGTTTCGCGCGCAGGCGACCGGCCTCATGGCCGCTGCGTTCGTGACCAGCCCCTTCATTCCCAGTTTGGCGGCGAAGTGCGCCATCCTGACGCCCATAGCCTTGAGCATCAGCGATCAGATGGGTTACGAACGTAAGAGTCGCGAGGCAAATGGCCTGTTCCTGGCGTTGTTCACGGTGATTCGCAATATGGGGCCTGCGGTCATCAGCGCCTCGTTTGTGGGCTACGTGGTGCTGGGGTTGCTGCCCGAGGATGTTCAGGGGCAGTTCGATTTGATCCATTGGCTCTTGGCGGCGCTTCCGTGGCTTGTCCTAGTGACGGTGTTGAACTTCGCGGCCATCATGGTGATGTTTGAGCCGAAGGTCGAGCGTGCGGCGCGCAGGGCACGGCGTGGCGGTGCGGCCAAACGAGGCGCGTCAGTTGAGCACGAGGATCTGGGCCCCATGACGTTGGCCGAGAAACAGATGCTGGCCATTGTCGGTGTTGCCGTGCTTATGTGGGTGTTCGAGCGCTGGCATGGGGTGCCGGCCTATATCGTGGCTATCTTCGCCGTGGTGGCCATGGTGTTTTGCGGGCAGTTCAAGAATGCCGACTTACGTGGCGGGATTGCCTGGGAGAACATCCTTTTCATGGGCGTGGTGCTGGGCTTGGCCCCAGCGTTTGCGTATGCGGGCGTTGACGTGTGGGTCGTGGGTTCGTGCGCACCGCTGCTCACGGCGTTTGCGGGAAACCCTTACGCGATCGTGGGCATTATTGCGGTTGTCACGCTGGTGCTGCGGTTCGTCATCGTGTCCGAGACGGCTTTCATCAACATCTTCATGGTGTTTGCCGTTCCGCTTGCGCCGCAGCTGGGCATAAGCCCCTGGATCATCGGCTTTTGCGTGTACGCGATGGTGAATCCGTGGTTCACGGTGTACCAGAACCCGGTGTACATTGCCGCTATCGGGTCGGTTGACAGCAAGATGACCGACCATGCCATCCAAGCGCGGTTCTGCGCCGTTTACATGGCCATTTGCTTTGTGGCCCTGTTGGCGTCGGTGCCGTACTGGCAGATGCTGGGGCTGGCGTAGGCCAGGCGGCGCCCCCTGGTGGAATTCCCGCACGCGAGGGCGTTTTTGCACACAACTTCGAAAGTGGTTTCAGCGAGATGTGCGGGGAAGCGGCTTTTGCGTCTTGGCTATGCGTAAAGATCGTCGATGGTCACGAGGCGCAGATGGCTATCGCTTCTTGCCAGCGTTTGCAGTTCCTCGGAAAAGCCCGATTTCGAAAATAGGTAGTAGTGCTTTTCAGCGTTGGGGAATCGATGCGCTTTCTCGACGAGGTCACGGTAGGTTGCGGCACCCACCGGCGTTACGGTGAATTTGCATTCACCTACAATGATCTGCGCTCCTCGGGGGGTATTGCCGTGCTCCTTCGAGAAGCCGACGACGTCGATCTCGCAGTTTTTGTCCCACCATCTACCTATGCTGTCGCAGCGTATCGGCAGGTTGCCCCGACGATGCTCGCGCCGCAGCCAGTTGCGGCATATTTCCTCAAAGGTGCGGGATGCGAACTCGTTCATGCGGGGAGCGACTTCGTTTCGATACACGCCCTCGGCGTCAAACATCTCCAGGTCCGACTTATTCGGGAATACGAACGAGTACCAGAATCGGAAGAACTCGTCGGTTAGCTGGTAGAGCCCTCGAGTTCCCTTGGATTGCTCATTTGGTGACGACCCGACGGAAAACTCCCTTCTTACGATGTGGAGTTCAATGAGGTTTCGCAGGTACACGCTTGCGCGCTGGGCATCGATCATGGCTCGCTGTGCGATTTCGTTGAGGGAAGACGCGCCGAGCGCGATGGCTTGGATGATGCCGTTGTACATGGCTGTTTCGCGCAGCTCCTGATGAAGCAAAAACTCCACCTCGCTGTACAGGGGCGAGCCCTTGCGCAGGATATGCGAGATGATGTTCTTCTCGAGGTTGACCTCAGGGTCAAACTGGGCTAAGTAGTGGGGGATGCCGCCCAATGTTGCGAAGGCTTCAACTTGTTGAACGGGGCTGTAGCCGGGGAAGAACTGTGCAGCGACCCAATATGGCATAGGATCGAGCTTCATGATGCCGGTGGCTCGACCGTACAGGGGGTTCTTCTCGGCGAGCAGTTCCTTCTCCATGAAGCTCATGGCGCTGCCGCAAAGGATCAGCGTGATATCCGCGTTTTTGAGGGAGTGATCCCAGAGGCCCTGCAGGACGGAGGGTAGGGACGGGTCTGATTTCACAAGGTAGGGAAACTCGTCGAGTATGACGAGCTTTTTTCCTGCGAAGGGCAGAGATGGGATGTCGAGCAGGGCGCTTTCCCATGACTCGTATGCGCTTGTGTAGCGCCCAGCGGGCGCGCCGGCCTCGAACATGCGCCTCGAAAAAGTCGCGAGCTGCTCAGCGCGAGTGGCTTCGGGTGCGGAAAAGAACACGTGGGGCTTGCCTTTGGCGAATTCGGCAAGCAGCTCGGTTTTGCCCACGCGTCGCCTGCCGTAGAGGAAGACGAGCTGGGCCTTCGACGAGGAATGACAGTTTTCCAGGAAGGTCAGTTCGTCCTCTCTTCCGATGAACTTCATGGTCTTCTCCTTCGGGCTGCTTTGCTGGCCTTTGCCATTGGGTGGTGCTTTCGTTATTTGAGTGCTAGCTTATGGTTCAAATCACGATTTGTCAAATCACGATTTGACAAATCGTGATTTGAATAAGGAGCGAATTCGCGTTCCGAAGGATGCTTGGGAAGGGTCGTGGGCGGATGTTGACTTGTGTGCAAAATCGGCCTCGAGATGAGATCGATTCATTGCAAGACCGCCTCGAATTGCCGTCCGGGTGGCCTCGCGAGATGGTTTTCCGGGTTCGGAGTGCCTTTCAAGCCGCAATATCTGGCATTCTGCGAAGGGCGGCAGCCCGATCCACCTCATCTCGAGGCCCTTTTTGCACACAACTCGGAAGGCGGTGGTTGGCGGGATGGGCCTACAGCAGCTGATTCCTGTCGATGAGGAACAGCGTATCCCCTCGCTCGGGTAGGGTGAGGATTTCCTCGTCGAAGCCGGTTTTCGAGAAGAGGCACAAAATGGCCTTGTCGGCGTCATCCCCGAGAAGCAATCGGGCCTTCTCGACCAGCGCCGCATGCTCGCGGCGGGAAAACGGCCGGGATTCGTGGTACTTGCATTCGCCGAGGAGGGGGACCGCGTTATCAGAGGACGTTGCGCACACGTCTATCTCGATGGTATTCTTCCGATTCCAATAGGCACCTATTCGGTTGGGCTCGAAGGGGATTTCTCCACGTTGGCAAAGCCTGGCAAGCGTTTGACGCGAGACCCCCTCGAACGCTTGGGCCACGAATCTCTCATCGAACGATGTGGCTATGGCTCGTTGGCTCGGTTTGCAGTTGCCAAGCTCGATGTCCCCCTCATAGGGAAGGACGTAGGTGAACCAAAAGCTAAGCAGGCCATCGCTGATGCGGTACAGTCCGTTCTTGCTCCTTTCGGGGGCTTTTTCCGTTGCGGGGGTTTGGCGCTCCACGTATCCGAGGCGCTCGAGGATTTTCAGGTACGGCGACACTTCCGTTTGCGGCTTTTCGAGCATTGCCGCAATTTCGGAGAGACGATGCTTTCCGTAGGCAATTGCCCTGAGAATGGAATAGTGCGTGATGGGGTTGCGCGTGTCCTGGGCGAGAAGGAACCGGGGTTCGTTGTAAAGAAAGCCCGAGGTTGATAGCAGGTTGGTGCAAATGGCTTCGTCAATTTGCGCTTCGTGAAAAAACTCCATGTATTTCGGAACGCCGCCCGTGATGGCGTACATGCGCATTTGGTCTTCGAAGCTATATTCCTCAAAGCCTTCCCTCGCGTCGTCGAAGGGAAGCTCTTTGAGCTTGATTTGCGCCGTAGTGCGCCCGTAAAGCGGGCTTGTCGACTCGAGTACGCCCTCTTCCATCATGTGGGTGGACGAGCCGCATACCACAAGCATGACGTTGGCGTCTTGAAGCAGCTCGTCCCAAGCGTATTGCAAAATGGATGGGAAAGCGGGGTTGGCCTCCATGAGGTAGGGAAGTTCGTCGATGATGAGGATCTTCGTTTCGTCGCGGTGGAAGTCGGCGAAAAGGCGCAGCGAGAGCCTCCAGTCGGCGTTGCCGTTTTCGGCGAGTTCGGGAAGGCCTACGAAGCTTCCAATCATCTGGGCGAATCTCTGGCGGTTGAGCGCCTCGTTTTCTCTCGATGCGAGGAAGTAGAGGGCCTTTTTCTCGCGGATGAACTGCTTGAGCAGTCGGGTTTTTCCTATGCGCCTGCGCCCGTAGACGGCTACGAACGAGCGCCCGCGCGCGTATTCTCTTTCAAGCAGGCTGATTTCGCGCGATCTTCCGAGGAACTCCATGGCCTTCCTTTCGACGCTTCGGGAGCCTTATTGTATCACATAAGAATCGCATTTATAATAAACACGTTTATATCAATGGGCAATTGCTTCCGAAGACGATCGACCTGCGTCCCTCGGCCCTACTCGAGGCTTCCCGTCTTCGTCCTCAATCCCCTTTGGTAAGTTGTGTGCGAAAAGGGCCTCGCGTGCGGGGAATTTGGGCTGCGACCTTGTACGAGATGCCGGATATCGCGGTCGGGACGCGCCGCGAACCCGAAAAACCAGCTCGCAGGCCCGCCAATGCGGCAAGTCGGGGCAACTCCCCGACGGAATTCCCGCACGCGAGGCCGATTTTGCACACAAGTTTGCTACACTGCGTTTCGCGCTTGCACCGTTGGGCCCTGCTTGCGCCGTTTGACCTGTCGTTGCCCATAGCCCGTGGCTTTTCGCCACGCGGAAGGAGAAACCCATGAAGCCTCGCGCCTCGTCGCGGGCTCGTTCGCGCTATGTTGCGCAGGCGGGCCTCATTGCCGCGCTGTACGCGGCGACAACGCTTATCGCCATCCTGTTTCTGCAAACGCTTGCCTGGGGGCCTGTGCAGTTTCGCGTTTCGGAGGCTCTGTGCGCCCTGGCTCTGCTAACGCCGTCGGCGGTTCCCGGCCTTACCATCGGATGCGTCATCGCTAATCTCGCAGCTATGATGATCAACGGAACGGGGGCGCTCGGCCTGCTAGACGTGGCCTTTGGCAGTTTGGCCACCTTCTTAGGCGCGCTCTGGTGCTGGAGGATGCGCCGTCGACCTGTTTTGGCCTTGCTGGGTCCCGTGGTTGCCAACGCGCTCATCGTGCCGGCGTACCTGCCCATCCTCTTGCAGGGGCTTGGTTACTATACCGTTCCGTTTACCACCATCTCCCTCGAAGGCGTGTATATTTATATGTATGCGTTCGGCCTTGTGGCAACGGGTATCGGCGAGGCCGTGGTGGTGTTTGCGCTCGGTCGCCCGTTGGCGGCGGCGCTTCGACGCATGGGGCTTGGCGATGCGGAAGAGGAGGCGCGTGGATAGCGGCTTGATCATAGCCCTGCTTTCGGGTTTGGCGGTAGGTTTCGTCTTGTCGTTTGCCGTTGGCTTGGCCATAGGCTTCTTCTCGGGCCTTTTGGGCATAGGCGGCGGGACGTTGATGGTACCTGCTTTCAAGCTGGGCTTTGCCATGGACGCCATCGCCGCAACGGCGACATCCCTGTTCACCATCATACCCACGTCGTTGGCAGGCTTTGCCGCTCACCTTCGTCGCGGTACCTGCATTCCCAAAATAGGCGTGGCGGCCGGTCTTGCCGGGGCCGTGACCTCGCCTTTAGGCGTGTGGCTGGCCTCGCGCTCCCAAGACTGGATGATCATGGCGGTGGCGGCGTTGGTCATCGGGTATTCCGCGTTCACCATGCTGCGCAAGGGCCTCGCGATGCCGCGCGGAAAGGCTGCGGAAGGAAGCGGTGAGCCGAGGCGAAGCGTTTCCGCTTCCGAGTCCGACCCCGAGCCCGCCTCTCTTCCCGCTGCACCGACCGTTACGGCGCGAATGCTTTCGCAGGCGGGTCTCATCGGCATGATGGCTGGCTTGGCTTCAGGCTACGTAGGCGTGGGCGGCGGCTTTCTCATGGTGCCTTTGTTCATGAACGTTCTGAAAACGCCCATGAAGCTCACCTCGGGAACGTCGCTCATTGCCGTTATGATTCTGGCGGTTCCCGGCGTTGTCTATCAAGCGTGGCTCGGCAACATCGATTGGCTGGCGGGCATTGCCGTGGCTTTGGGTTCGGTGCCGGGTGCGGCGCTGGGCGCGCGTCTCGTCCCGCGCGTTCCCGAGCGTGCGCTGCGCCTTACGTTCGGCTGCTTTCTGCTGTTTGCGGCCGCCATGCTGCTGGTCGATCAACTTGCGCCCCTTCGCTAGGGTATACTGGGGCAAAACGCGTATTTTGCACTGTTCGGAGGTTTGCTTCCCATGTCGAGCGTCGATTACGAGAACCAGGGGTTTGGCGGCGAGGGCGCCGTCTTCAAACAGCTTAGCCTCGAGGTCATTTCCATCGTCGTGGCCCTGCTGGCGGCCATGACGCTCGTGTGGACCGCCCTGTCTCCGCAGGCTAACGTTGCCATCATGCTGGTGGCGGGCGTCATCTTCACCCTTTCGGTGGTCGTGGTGCTGCGCCTTCTGCTTGACCCGGAGTCCATTCGCGCGCGCCAGTCCGATGCCATGTTGCAGCTTGCCAGCACCACGCTCGACTACATGAAGGACGGCCTGACGGCCGAGGCGGCGCAGAAGATCTGCGAAACGGTGTTGCCCCACACGGCGGCTATTGCCGTGGCCATCACCGACCGCGAGACCATTCTTGGCTATGCGGGCTATCAGGACACGCTCAATCCCACGGGCAGCAAGATTCGCACGCAGGCCACTCACGATACCATCGCCGACGGCCAGATGCGCGTGCTGCACACCTCCGAGGACATCGGTTTTCCCGATGAGCTCACCGTCATCAAGGCGGCCATCATCGTTCCTTTGACGGTGGGCGACAAGCCCGAGGGCACGCTGAAGTTCTACTACCGCGACCCGCGCCGCATTACGGCCACCCAGCGCTCCATTGCCGAAGGGTTCGGCCGCCTGCTTTCGACGCAGATGGCTGCGGCCGAGGTCGAGGCGAAGCGCAAGATGGCTACCAGCATGGAGCTCAAAATGCTCCAAAGCCAGATCAACCCTCATTTCCTGTTCAACACCATCAACACCATCGCCTCGCTTATCCGTACTGATCCCATGAAGGCGCGCACGTTGCTGCGCGACTTTGCCATCTTCTACCGGCGCACGCTCGAGGATTCCTCCGAGCGCATCATGCTTTCGCGTGAGATCGAGCAAACTATGCGCTACTTCTCGTTCGAGATCGCTCGTTTCGGCGAAGAACGCTTGGCCATGTGGATTGCCACCGCGCCTGACGTTCAGGACATGATGGTGCCGCCGTTCATCATGCAGCCTTTGGTCGAGAACGCGGTGCGTCATGCCATGCCGCCTGAGGGCCAGCTGCTCATCACCATTAACGCCGAGGTGTCGGGAGACGACATCGTCGTTGAGATCACCGACAACGGCGCGGGCATGAGCAAGGAAGCGTGCGAGAGCATCATGCGCCCCGCGAAGTCGACGGGCATGGGCATCGCGGTGAAGAATGTGCACGATCGCATGAAGGGCTTCTTCGGTCCGAATGCGCGCATGGATGTGGAAAGCGAGCTGGGGCAGGGCACCAAGGTGACGCTTCTGTTCCCCGATTGCGCGCGGCAGTATCAGGAGAGCAAGGCGAAGGCGGCGGGCGTTTCGGTTGAGGAGCTGGCCGTTGCAACTGGTGGCGACCTGGTCCACAAGGGCGGGGCGGGCCTTCAGGCCGAGCTGGTCGACTTGGTGAAGCAAAGCGAACGAGGGGAGAAGATCAATGGCTGATTTCATGTCGTCGCCGTATGCGCTGCTGACGGTAGCGCTGGTGGTGCTGGCCGTGGCGGTGCTTATGCTCATGGTCTGGCTCCTTTCGATCGACCGCAAGATGCGCGGTGTGGCTGATGGGCTGGAGGTCGAGCGGCGCAAGGTGGCCGAGATGCAGATGGCCATGGGCAAGCGCGGCGCGCAGCGCCCCAAGCAGCAGCCGCCTGCACAGACGGCGTCGGGCATGCCCGTTCGCGCGCCCGAACAGCAGGCTGTCGGCACGCAGCGTGCGGCGGGTCATGCGAGCAGGCAGGCTTCGGGCGGGCAGCGAGTCTCGGGTGGGGAAAGGCCCCAGCGGGATGTGCGCGCTCAGGATTCTGGTTTGTCGCCGGCCGCGCAGCAGCGGGTTGCGGCTCAGGCTCAAGCCCAAGCTCAAGCTCAAGCTGTTCAGAACGTTCAGGCGCAAGGCCGCACTCGAGTGTCGCGTCCGCGCACGGGTGAGCAGGTTTCCGCATCTGAGGCGGCGGCGGTCGTTGAGCGCGCTGCCCGGCCCGCGCGCTCGGGCGCTGTGGCGCAGCCTGCGGCATCTGCGCAGGCCGGAACGCGCAACCACGCTGCTTCTCCGGTGCAGCGGCCCATGCAGACGCGCATTGAGCGTCAACCCCAGGCCGACGTGCGCCCCGCTTCTCGCGCGGCAACGCAATCCGCTTACGTGCAGGTGTCCGATTCTGGAAGGACTTCCGCTCCCGCGCGTCCCGCTGGCGCTGCGACGCAGCCGACACGTGGCCGCCACGTTCGTCAGTAGGCTGAGGCAATTTTCCGAAAATTTTCCTTGCGTCAGGGCGATTGCTGCGGTAAGATAGCTTTCGCTTCTCAGCGAGAGGCAAGTTGCGGGTGTGGCGGAATTGGCAGACGCGTACGGTTCAGGTCCGTATGGGAGCGATCCCGTGGGGGTTCAAGTCCCTTCACCCGCACCACTGATTTTTCGAGGTCGCCTAGTTGGCGGCCTTTTTTCATTCTTGCGAGTCTGATGCGTTTGGACCCCCTAACGCAGTCACCTCGTTGCGTCTCTGATTGCCTTCATGTTCAAAAACCGCATCCTTGTAGACGCATGGGCTCCCATTTTGTTCAAAAACCGCATCCTTGTAGACGTTTCGGCGCCTCTTACCCTTGAAATTGACGCTTTAATAGGGGGTATGAGGGTGAAATTGCCTACAAGGATGCATTTTTTGAACACGGGGACGTCCCTTGTGTCTACAAGGATGCGGTTTTTGAACACAAGGAGGGTCGCAGCGCCCACGAAGACGGTCGCAGCGCCCATGAAGGCAATCGCTGTGCCCACAAAGACGATCGCTGCGTCTACAAGGACGCGTTTTTTGAACAGAACGTGGATGAGGCGCGCCGGGTAAGCGCGCCTGGCGGTGGCCGATCGCTAGTCGACGGTTTGGGGGCCTTCCAAGTAGCGCTGCCATTCGCTTTCTTCCCAGCGGGCGCGGTCGGTAATGCCGAGGGCGGCTGCCGCGATGGCTGCTGCGCCGGGCACGAGGGCGCCGGCGAAGTCAAAGGCGTCGGGGCGCCACGCGCTTCCCAGGATGTCGATTCCGAAGCCCGCGCATACGCCGAATAGCAGGATGCCGGCGGTTAGGATGGCACCGGCTATGTCGAAGGCGCGCGTTCCGCGCAGGCAGAGGAAGCTGAAGGCCGCCGCGCCCGCGATCCAGCTCAGCACGATGCACCACGTGCGCGGTTCGATGAGCATGGCGACGAAAGTCGCCTGGATATCGGTTCCGGCGAAGCTTATGCCGGCGAACGCGTTCCATCCCATGACGTCGCCCGTGCCGAAGCTGGCGAACACGAGCGCTACGAAAGCGCTAAACGCTGCCGTTGCGGTCGCCCGACCAACTGAGAGCAGGGCGCCGGCGGCAACGGCAGCCATTCCTGCGAACCCGATAGAGCCGCAAAGTGGCGCCAAAAGCGGGATTGCCGCCAAGGCGTCCTCCTCGCGCCCTACGGCGTACCACCAAGCCGCGCATATGACGAAATGCACCAAGCCTAGTATGAAAGCGCCGTTGGCCATGAGGCTTACCCCCAGCGCAACCAGGGAGGCCGCAACGCCGATATGCGGTTTGATGAGGGCGAGTATGGCGCAGACCGCAACCAGCGCGAAGAACACAGCCGTCATCTCGCTTGCCAGCCCGTATGCCGAACCTTGAACGAGGTGCACGTTTGCAAGCCCCACGGCGCAGGTGCACGCCGCGCCGAGGGCGGCCAGGATGCGCAGTATGATGACCGACCCGCGCGGCCCGATTCGGTCTACCAAGGGCTCGCGCGGCGCAGGCGGCTCGGCGGGCTCGGGCTCGGATTCGGCCGGCGGCGTGGCCGGTGCGCCCTTAACCAGCTTGGCCAGCTCCTTCTGCCCGGCTTTCGCATCACCCAGGTGCGCAAGCAGCGCGTCGGCAAAAGCGGAAACGCTTGCGAAGCGCGCATCGGGCTCGAGGTCCATGGCGGTGAACACCACGTCGTCGACATCAGGGGAAAGCTCGTCGTCGCACAGCGACGGCAGCACCAGCTCGGACTCCTCGATGAGGCGCTGGGCATCCTTGAGGTCTTCTGTGCGGAAGGGGTTTTCGCCCGTCAGAAGCTCGTAGGTAAGTGCGCCGAGGGCCCATTGGTCGGTGCGCTCGTCAAGCGGCTCGAGACGCATCTGCTCGATGGGCATGTAGCCGATGGTTCCGCCTCCCGTGGTAGCCCGCCCGCCCGCGTCGGCTAACGTGGCAAGGCCGAAATCAGTGACTTTCACCTGCCCCTTTGCGTTTACGAGCACGTTGTCGGGCTTGATGTCCAGATGCAGCACACCGCTTTCATGGGCCACGGTGAGCGCCTGGGCCACCTTCGACACCACGGCCGCTACCGCGTTAAGCGAAAGCGGCTCATCGGCTTCTCGCAGAATCTGGGCGAGGGTCTTGCCCTCGACGTATTCCATGATGATGTAGGCGTTCGTGCCCTCGACCACGCATTCGTGCACGGTGACGATGCTCGCGTCGGAAAGCTGCGCAACCATGCGCGCTTCTTTGAGGCCGGGAATGTGCTCGAAGGCGTCAACGGGTGCCGGGTACTCGCCGGGGACGTGCGCGGCCGGCATCGCACGCGTTTCGGCCGCCGCGCCGATGATGCCGATTTGCTGGGCGGGAAGGCCGTCGCGTGCGTCGAGGAAGGCAGGATCTTCCGGGAAGCCTTCTTCTTCGAAGGCGCCTTCAAGCAGGTCGTCGACGACGAATGGGTCTTCGTAGGCGTCGCCCAGCTCTTCGCGAATACGCTCTTCGGTGGCAAGTATGCGGGCGCGCGCCACGTCGGCTTCGGAAAGCTCGATCACCTTTATGGCCACATCGCGCTTCAGGTGCGTATCGAAGGCGTGGTAGACCGAGCCATAGCCGCCCGATCCGGCCTGCTTGACGACGCGGTACCTATCCAGAATGTATTGCTGGGCCATGGGAAAGCCACCCCTTATCGTTCGATGAGAGTGCGTTTCGGTGGTGCTCTCCATAATATCAGCTTCGGGCGTGACGAAGGGAGACGTGACAAAGGGAGACGTGACAAAGGGACAGGTCGTTTGTCACGCCCGGTACTTTAGCCCTCTACTGTGACAAACGACCTGTCCCTTTGTCACGGAGTTCGCGGGTGATGGCGTCGAGGAGGTCCTCGAGGTCGATGGGTTTGGAAAGATGCGCGTTCATGCCGCTTTTCAGCGAGGCCAGCACGTCGTCGACGAAGGCGTTGGCCGACATGGCGATGATGGGGATGCGCGCGGCGTCATCGCGGGGAAGGGCGCGAATGGCGCGCGTGGCCTCGTGTCCGTCCATGCGCGGCATGCGCACGTCCATGAGGACGACATCGAAGGTGCCGGGCGCAGATCTCTCGAACAGCTCGCAGGCTTCCTGGCCGTCTTTGGCCCACGTCACCTCGAGCCCTTCGGCGCGCAAAAGCTCAGCTGCAATCTCGGCGTTAAGCGGGCTGTCCTCGGCCAAAAGGACATGCATGCCCGCAAGGGAGGGCTGCTTTGCGGGCGTCGCCTTGCCATCGGCGCTTTCGCCTTGGGCGCCTTCGCCGCATTCGCTCGCGCTGCCCTCGCCGGCGTCGAGCAGGCGCTTGTTCACGGCGACGGTGAACGTGGTGCCCTTGCCAATGGTCGACTCCACGTGGATATCGCCGCCCATGGAGCTCACGATGTTGCGGACGATGGGCATGCCCAGGCCCGTTCCCTGCGCGCTCGAACGGCCTTCCACCACGAAGGGCTCGTACAGGTGCTCGAGGTAGTCTTGCGCCATGCCGATGCCGTTGTCGGACACGGTGAAGGTGAGGCGCTGGTAACCCGCGGCAAGGCTTGGCACCACGGTGACGGCAAGGCTGATATGCCCGCCTTCGTCGGTGTACTTCACCGCGTTGGTGAGCAGGTTCACGAGCACCTGGCGCAGGCTCATCTCGTCGCCAAGGAAGACGGCGTCAACCGGCCCGTGCGCCGAGAAGGCGTAGGTTTGGCCCTTGGCGGCGCATTGCGGTTCGATGACCTCGTTGAGCGATCGCAGCATATCCATGAGGTTGAAGGGGGCGTTGTCCATGGCGTATTTGCCGCTTTCGATCTTGGCGATGTCGAGCACCTCGTTGATGAGGTCGAGCAGATGCTTCGATGCATTGTCGATGTGATCGAGGTTTTCCGCCAGGCGGACGGGGTCATCAAGGTGGGTGCGCGCGATGCGCAGCATGCCGATGATGACGTTCATGGGCGTGCGGATCTCGTGGCTCATGCGCGAGAGGAATTCCGATTTTGCCTTGTTCGCCGTCTCGGCCACTTCCATCGCAGCTTTCATGGAATGCTGGATGGAACGCTCCTCGGTGACGTCGCGCATGATGATGAGCAGCTGATCTAGGCCGTCGTAGACAAGCGGGCGCAGGGCATATTCCACATGGCGCACTTCGATGCCCTCGAAAAGCAACGAGAAGCTGCCGCGCGTGAGGTCGGACGGCGTGCCGCGGCGAACGAGGTCGAGCATCTCGCGGCCTTCGGCCGACATGCCCAGACGCTCGGCCTTTTCAGGGCGGTGTATCAGCGCTTCTAGGCTTTCACCTAGCATGTCGAAGTCTTTGGCCACGATGGGGGTCATTTGCCCGCTTGATGGGGCGTAGAGGCTTACCGCCATGTCGACGCTGTCGGAAAGCGCCTCGTAAAGCTGTCGGCGCATTTCGATGTGGCGTTCGCGTGCGTGCCGGCGGTGCGCGACGATTCCCACCACGGCAGCCAGTGCCATGCACGCTACGCTGAGCAGGAACATGGCCGAGAAAACGCCTCGGACCAGGTTCGCCTCGGATCTAACCGAGCTTACGGGCACTACGCATGCCGCATACCAGTCCCCGTTTCCGGTGGGTGCCACGCACAGATACGATTCCGCTCCGTTGATGTGCCCTACTACGATGACGCTGCGGCCAGCTGCCGTCTCAGCTCGCAGGTTTGCCGCGGTTGCGGCTGTTTCCCGATGGTCTTTCCCCGAAAGCACGAGCATCGAATGCTGACGCAAAAGCACGCTTTCGACATAGTCGTACATTGAGGATCCTGGTGCGGCAAGCTCGTCGTTGGTGATGGACGTTGCCACGATCTCGCCAGTTACGCCGTCGAAGATGAACTCCTCGCAGTTGCTTTCCTTCGCGGCTTCGCTGGCGGTTTGCGTTGGCTGAAACAGCGGCGGGCGGGAGGTGTCCTGCGTGAGGAACAGCGCCAGGGGAATTTGCACGTACAGTGCTCCTACCTGGGCGCCGTCGACGAACAGGGGCACCTGGGCGAGATGCACGTAGGCGCCCTCGGTGCTCACGTAGGCGGTCGAGTAGCTGGCGCGCCCCTGCGAAAGCGCCGTCTCCTCACGCGTGACGTCGGCGATGCTGAAGGGCGAGCCGTCGGCCTTGATGCCCGTGCCGTCGAGGCCCGCGAAGCCGACTTTCGTGAAGCCGTAGGCAAGCTGGAGGCTCTCGAGGGCCTGCCTGAGCTTTTCGGGGTCGTCGGTTTGCGCGGTGAATGCCGAAAGCGCGTCTTGCACGTAGCGGGCGCGTTCGCCCATGAAGGAGGCGGTTTGCTCGGTGTAGGCGATGAACTGCCGCTCGCCGCTTTCCTCGAGGCGCGCGTTGATGTGGCTGGCCAGCGCGATGAGCGCAATCGACAGCGCTATGAGAATGATGACGGCTAAGTTGGCGTGCCGCCCCTTTATGTTGAGGCCTTCGATGACCACGAGAGCTCTCCTTATGCCCGCGACGCAGGATCCAGCCGCACGTGGGATGGTGCGGCCGAATAATATTGCGAAAATCACGCCGACGGCGAAGTTGCATAGTATACTTTCACCTGCGCTTTACAGCTTAAGGCGCGATGTTTCGCTGGCTTCGTGCGTCAACAAAACGTTACGATGCCGTCACTTTGGTACTTTCGCGAAGGCGGTTTTCCTCATGGATTTCATGGAGATCTACAACTTCCTGTTCAACACCATGCCGGGCATCGGCTGCCTCATTGGCGCCGGCTTGGTTATCAGCTTCATCGCCGCCATCATCCTCGAGCGCAAGACGCGCAAGACCTTCAAGCATCGTGAGAAGGGTCCGGACGACTGGTCGCTGTTCGACGATGATGACGAGGAAGAGGAAGGCGAGGGCAAGTAGCCTGGTAGGGCGCTTTCGCGCTCGCTGCCGATCGTTCGTCGCGCCCCGGCGGGCTGGTTGCCCGTCGGGGCGCGCTGCGTGTGACTCACGCGTCCGTGGCAGGCCGTCTCGCCTTCTCTTAACACGCTGCTAATATGGGAAGCATACAATCAGTCAGATTCCGCCGAGCAAGCATCCGCACGATCGAGGAGGCCCTCATGACCAACGCAACGACTCTTTCCGCCCCCGTTTTGTATGAGCGCGCGGGCGCCTACATCCCGCGCATTGCCGCCGTGCACGATCTGTGCGGTTACGGGAAGTGCTCGCTGGGCGTGGCCATTCCGGTGCTTTCGTCGGCGGGCTGCGATGTGTGCCCGGTTCCGACGGGGCTGTTCTCATCCCATACGGCGTTTCCCGGCTGGTATATGCATGACACCACCGACATCTTGGACGACTACCTTGCCGCATGGCGGGGCATCGGCGTCGAGATCGATGCGGTGTACTCGGGCTTTTTGGGTGCGCCCGAGCAGGTAGACGTCATTCGCGGCCTGTATGAGGAGCACCCCACCGCGCTGCGCGTGGTCGATCCTGTGATGGCTGACCACGGCAAGGTTTACCCCACGTACACGCCCGAACTGTGCCAGGCTATGGCCGAGCTTGCCTGCGAGGCCGACATCTTGACGCCCAACTTGACCGAGGCCGCCATTATCTTGGGCGAGGAATGGAAGGGCACCGACATTTCTGACGCCGAGGCGGAGCGCATCGTGAACGCGCTGGTGGAGCGAGGCGCTAAGCACGTGGTGCTCAAGGGCATTCGTCGCGAGGGCGAAGACGTGGTGCGCAATTTCGTGGGCGGCGTGGGGCTTGACGTGGTCGAGGTCAACAACGCGTATCTGCCTTACATGCTGCACGGGACGGGCGATGTGTACGCATCGTGCTTGCTGGCGGCTGTGATGGCCGGCCGTACCTTGGTGGAGGCTACCGCCTTCGCGGGTGATTTCGTGCATGACGCCATGCTGGTTTCTGCTGAGCAGCCCAACTTCCGCGACCGCGGCGTAAGCTTCGAGCCCTTGCTGGGAAAGGTGAGCGCCCTTTTGGCTTAAAGCCTGCTACGGGGCCCCGCAAGTTCGGGCGACCCGACATACTCGTTTGCGATCTTCGGATGCGCCTTGGCTTCCATGGCAAGTCGCGTGTTTTCGGATGCGCGATGCTTGGCGAAATGTTTGGCGGGAGTCTGGACGGAGCGAATGGGTGTTGCGGTCGCTTTGTGGTGTTATACTGTGCATTTGCGCACCCGCGCACTGGTGCGCTGATTGGCGATGTGCGGGTTGGCTTGTTGGCGCGTTAAGCAGGCGGCCTGAGCCTGTGGGGCGCATCAAGGTAAGGTGAATTGAGCTGGGGCGCAGGAAGCCTTGGCTTGCGAATAAAGGAGCTGCTCACATGCTAGACATCAAGTTCGTCCGTGATAACCAGGAGCTTGTCGCCGAGGCGATGGCCAACCGCAACGCAGCGTGGGATGGCGCCCGCTTTAGCGAGCTCGAGGAATCCCGCCGCGAAGCCATTCAGGCCGAAGAGGCCCTGCAGGCCGAGCGCAACGCCCTGTCCAAGCAGGTGGGCGAGCTCATGAAGGCCGGCAAGCGTGACGAGGCCGAGGCCGTCAAGGCGCGCGTCTCCGCCATCAAGGACGAACTCGAGGGCCTTTCCGCGCGTCGCGCCGAAGTGGACGCCGCCCTCACCGACATGCTCATGCGCGTGCCGAACCTGCCGTCTGACACCACGCCGGTGGGCAAGGACGAGAACGACAACCCCGAGGTGCGTCGCTGGGGCACCCCGCGTGACTTCGCGGCCGAGGGCTTCGAGCCGAAGGCGCATTGGGACCTGGGCCCCGAGCTTGGCATCATGGACTTCGAGCGCGGCGTGAAGCTGGCCAAGAGCCGCTTCTACCTGCTGGGCGGCCTGGGCGCTCGCCTGGAGCGTGCACTCATCAACTTCATGGCCGACACGCACGCAAGCCGCGGCTACAAGGAATGGTGGTGCCCGGCGCTTGCCAGCGCCGAGACGCTGACCGGCACCGCTCAGCTTCCCAAATTCGAGGAAGACCTGTTCAAGACCACCGACGGCCTGTACCTCATCCCCACGGCCGAGGTCCAGCTTACCAACATTCACGCAGGCGAGGTGCTTGACGCGGCGAAGCTGCCGCTCAAGTACTGCGCGTTTACTCCGTGCTTCCGCTCCGAGGCCGGCGCAGCTGGCCGCGACACGCGCGGCATCATTCGCGTGCATCAGTTCAGCAAGGTGGAAATGGTGAAGTACGCCAAGCCCGAGGAAAGCTTCGATGACCTCGAGGCCATGGTTGCCGACGCCGAGAACATCCTGCAGAAGCTCGAGCTGCCCTACCGCGTCATCACGCTGTGCACGGGCGACATGGGCTTTTCCGCAGCTAAGACCTACGACCTCGAGGTGTGGCTGCCTTGCTACAACGACTACAAGGAGATTTCGTCCTGCTCCTGCTGCACCGACTTCCAGGCGCGTCGCGCTAACATCAAGTACCGCGACCCCGAGAACTTCAAGGGCACGCGCTTCGTGCACACTCTGAACGGAAGCGGTCTGGCGGTTGGCCGCACCATGGCCGCCGTCATCGAGAACTACCAGCAGCCCGACGGCACCATCCGCGTGCCCGATGTGCTGGTGCCCTACATGGGCGGCGTGACGGTCATCGCGCCTGAGGAGTTCTAGCCGTTGGCACCTACGCGTCGAAAGCCAACGAAACGCAAGGTTACGGAAGGGGGCATCGGCACTGCTGCCGATGCTCTTTCCGTAGATGAGCTGCGTGAAAGCGCCGATGAAAACGGGGTTTTTCATCAGGCGGAGAGTTCGCGTACGCAGGCCCGACCCGCAAGCAAACGGGATGGCGTGCATGGCGGGGATGCTCATGGCGCAAGATTCTACAGTGAGGCTGCTCCTGGTAGGGAAGCCGATGCCGAGAAGCCAGGCTCGCACGAGGACGCGTATTCGCACGAGGGCGAGGCGGATTCGCCTGAGGAATGCCCGCGTGCGGAAAAGCGCCGACTAATAGGCCCCGTGCAAATTGCGCTCATAGTTATTCTGGCCTTGCTCGTCGTGGTGGAGGGCGGCTTCTGCTTGGCGCGCTGGGGCGCGAACGACGCCGCCGACATGCAGGGTCGTTGGTACGTCAACGGCTCCGATGCCGTCATGACCATCACGGCCGAAACCATCGTGCTCGCCGACGACGTGGCTTACGAGTACGCCATCGACGAGAAGTCCAAAACCATCACCTACGAGTTCGGCATCATGGAAGGCGCGGGGCGCTATCGGTTCTCGCTCGATCGCACGCAGCTTGCCATCATGGACGGCAGCTTCACCTTCATGGATACGCTCACGGCCGATATCTCGTGGACCTTCGAGGCGTTGGTGGCACGTCTTGCAGGCACGCCGCTTTCCCCGGGCTCGGGGGAGAACGTGGCGCTTTTGGAACGTGCTCCCATGATTGACGAGCAGGCGCCCGAAAGCGATGCGCCGGAAGCTTCCGGAGATGGCGCTTCGGGGCAGGAAGGTGACGCTGGAGAAGGCTCACCTGGCGAGGCTGCGGGTCCGAATGCTGGCGGCGGGGACGCAAGCTCCGGCTCGCTTGAAGATGGGGCTGCTGGCAGTGCGTCGAGCAATCCCGCCGATGCCTTCGAAGTGAGCGATATTGCGCAGGATGCGTAGGAGCGGCGCCGTGGAGCCCTCCGTCAAGGTTGATCGCATCTCCGTTAAGAAGGATCGCATTTCCGTGCTGGTGCGTCTTTCCGCGCATGCGCCGCGCACAACGTGGCCGTGTTTGGTGCAGGAAGCGGAGCTCGCGTTTCCGGGTTTGCTTGTGCACGCATGCGTCAACGACGTCGGCCCAATGTTTGGAGACGTTGCGGCGTGTACGTCGGTTCCGCACATGCTCGAGCACTTGGTCATCCACCTTCAGGCCGTGCATCCCCAAACGCCTGCGCACGTTACGCTAGCGGGAACGACCGAATGGCTTGACGAAGCGCAGGGCCTTGCCCGTGTTGAAGTAAACTATGCCGATGACCTTGTGGCGCTCGGTGCGCTGCAAGAGGCCCTGGCGTTTCTGAACGAAAGGATGGTTGATTGCGTATGACAACCGCTCGCATCACCTTCGATCAGGCTGCGCACAAAGTGGCAACGCGCGTCACCAAGATGCGCTCCAGTGCCGTGCGCGACCTGTTCGCGGCGGCAGTTCGCCCCGATATCATCTCGCTTTCGGGCGGCATGCCCGATGTCTCCCTTTTGCCGGCATCGGCTATTCGAAAGGCGACGAAAGCCGCGCTTGAAGACCAGCGTGCGGTCGCTTTGCAGTACGGAAGCACCGACGGCCGCGTGGCTACCAAGCAGGTGTTCTGCGACGTGCTGCGCGATATCGGCGTGCGCGTGAAGCCCGATGAGGTGCTTATCACCTCGGGCGCCCAGCAGGCACTCGACCTCATCGCACGTGCGTTTATCGACCCGGGTGACATCATCCTGGCCGAGGGCCCTACCTACCTGGGTGCGCTTCAGGCGTTTTCCGCGTACGAGCCCGACATTCGCTGCATCGAGCTTGACTCCGAGGGCATGCGCATGGACCTTCTTGAAGAGGAGCTCAAGCGCATTGGCAAGGGCAATCCGCGTCTGAAGTTCTGCTACGTTATCCCGAACTTCCAGAACCCGGCGGGCGTGACCATGAGCATGCCGCGCCGCAAGCGCCTGCTCGAGCTTGCCGAGGAGTATGACTTCCTGGTGATCGAGGATGACCCGTACGGCCGCTTACGCTATGAGGGCGGGCACATGATCCCGCTTAAGGCCATGGACGAGAAGGTCATCTACCTGGGAACTATCTCGAAGATGTTCGCGCCAGGACTGCGTACCGGCTGGATTGCCGCGCCGAAGTACGTGCTTGCCAAGATCAACCTGGTTAAGCAGGGCGGCGATTTGTGCGGAAGCGCGTTTGACCAGGTCGTGGTCGAGCACTACTTCACCGACACGCCCTGGCAGCGCACGTTGCAGAAGTTCATCAAGACCTACGGGCAGCGCCGCGATGCCATGCTGGCCGCGCTTGAGGAGTTCTTCCCACCCGAGGCTACGTGGACGCATCCCGAGGGCGGCTTCTTTTTGTGGATCACCCTGCCCGACTACGTGAACACCGACTCGATGCTGGCTGAGGCGCTTGACGCGGGCGTGACGTTTTGCCCGGGTACGGCGTTTTACCCCGATGGCAAGACGGGTAAGAACTGCCTGCGCGTGAACTTCAGCTACGAGTCGCCCGAAAACATCACCGAGGCCATTCGCCGCTTGGCGCTCGTTATCGAAGATAGGCTGGAGCTGTACCGCGCGTTTTTGGACGCCGGCGTTCTGAAGGAGAAGGAGTAACCATGAAAGTTGCGGTTCTGATGGGCGGGCGCTCGTTCGAGCGCGAGGCTTCGCTGGCAAGCGGCAAGCAGGTATGCGCGGCGCTTGAGGAGGCGGGGCACAAGGTTATTCCGCTGGACACCACGAAGGATTTGGTGCCGACGTTGCGCAGCGAACGGCCCGACGTGGCCTACATTGCCCTGCACGGCAAGCATGGCGAAGATGGTACCATCCAAAGTCTGCTCGAGTTTGTGGGCGTGCCCTACGTTGGATCGCCCGCCTCGGTGTGCCACCGTTCGTGGAACAAGGACGCCATGCACTCGACGCTTGCGAAGTATTGGCTGCTCACGGGCGAGGAGCCGCTGGCTTCCTGGCCGCAGGGAATCTATGTGGCGCGCGACGCGTTCAAGGACATGGGCGCGGCAACGGCGCTCGATCTTATCGAGGAGCGCGTGATTGGCGGCTATCCCGTGTGCGTGAAGCCGGCGCATGGCGGTTCGGCGCTGGGTGTGCACAAGGTCGACCGCGCCGAGGACGTGGGCGAGGCCATCTTGGATGCGCTTTCGTATGACGAAGCGGTCGTCGTCGAGCAGTGGGTCGAAGGCGTGGAGCTTTCGGTTTCCATTTTGGGAACGGGCTGGGACGCCTATGCGCTTCCGCCGGTTGAGATTGTGGCGAAGGGCGCCTTCTTCGATGCCGAGGCGCGTATGAACTTGGGCGACGTGGAATACCATGCGCCGGTGCGCCTCTCCTCGCTTTCGGCCGATGAGGCTACCGCGCAGGCCATGCGCGCCGAGATCGAGCGCGCGGCGCTTGAGGTGTACCGTGCCTATGACGTGCGTGACTTGGGCCGCGTCGACATGATCTGGGACGGCGCTCAGGCGCGCGTGTTCGAGGTTGACGTATCGCCGGGTATGACCGAGCATTCCCTGTTCCCGGCCGCTTGCAAGGCCGCCGGCCTCTCGCTTTCGGGCGTCCTCGACGCGTTGGTAAGGCAGTACGAGAAGTA
>JAFSHA010000015.1 GCA_017440565.1 Eggerthellaceae bacterium
CAAATGAGGGCTGGGTTGCGCGAGGGCGTGTTGCTGTTGCTATTGCTATTGCGTGGATTGACCAGCTGAAACCAGATCGAGCGCTTGGGTGATTTCGTTCCACTGAGCGTCGGGAACGCGAGCGTAAGCGTGGAGAACTTCCAAGAGACCGGCGGCTTGGAATCGGACGAGAGCGTCGGCCTGCTGAGGGGTTAGCTGACGGGTGCTCTCAAGATGCCGTGAAAAACAGCGGTCGTCAATGAGAATGAGACGGCTGATGATAAGGTCGGAGAGAGTTTCTTCGCTGTAAAGCGGGCGAAAGCGCTTGCTTCCACGCAGGTATTCGGAAATGGGAACAAGGTAGCTGGTGAGATTGCCGGCTTGGCCGATATTGAAATGGCGAAATACTGCGAACATTTCGGCAAGGGAATCATCAATTATTTCCGTAATAACGTCAAACAGGTTGCTGTAATGACGGTAGAACGTGTTGCGTCCAATGCCAGCGTGGTCGGAAAGCGCGGTAATGGAAATGGACGTGAACGAATGCGTTTCCATAAGCTCGAGCAACGAGCTTTTGATGAGCGTTTTGGTGTAAAGCGTGCGGCGGTCAACGCCGCGCTCGGCTTCCAGCGCCACCGCAACCTCCTTAATGCAAAACGTGTAGAAACGGGCTTAGCTCGCGTTTTCCGGCGAGTTGCGCCTTGTCGGCAAGGGCGAACGAGGACGCCATTTGCGCCAGCAAAAGAAGGCGAAACGACAAGGCGAAACAATGGTATCAAAGAGTTTGCAAACCATGGGGAGGATTGAAAAATAGCACGGTTTATCTGGGCTTTAGCAGAAAAGGAACAAAAACGCAGGGAATGTTCTGCTTCGGTTGGCGAGGGATTTGAGGGGCAGAAGTTTAGCTATAGTTTGATCACCGTCGTTCAGAAAAGGAGACAACTATGGCGACTGAACAAGAGATTCTTGCTGAGATCGAAGAGCTGGGTCGTTTGACCGAGGCGCAGGAGAACATTCTATACAACATCTGCCTGAAGCAGGATGAGCTGGGCCGTCAGTCCACCAACATGTTGCTGAGCAAGATCGAGGGCACCGAGCTCTACCAGCCCATGATCGACCGCGAGTACCTTACCTACGAAGTATTCAACCATGGCGGAAAGAACCCCATCGCCTGCCTGTACGTGACGCTGAAGGGCCTTCGCTACTGCATCCTGTTCGCCGACGAGCTTTCCGGCCGTCGCAAGCTTAATCCTGCTGGTGGCACGTGGGAGAGCACCGAGAAGAACAAGCAGTGGACCGAGGAGTTCCACGCAAGAAACGCAGCCAACAACGCCTAAGGTTCGTTAGGCAATCAAAAGCTTGCTGTGCATGAATGTTCTGTTGGGAAATACGAAGAAGCCAACGCTGCGAAGCGCACGGGATGCCGAGGGCGGCGCGAGCGCGGGCAGAGGCAAGGTTGCACTTGGCTTTGCAATGCCTCCTGACATTGATATCGATCCAGGGAAAACGGCAAAGCCGAGTTTGCGAGGTGACAACATGGGCGTAAGCATGGGGATTAATCTCTCGGCCGACACCTCGCGACTCGAGGTGTGCTTCGGCGGGTTCTCGCCGACAGCGATGAACGCTACGGCAGGCGCTGGTGATATCGTCGAGAAGGCCGAAGCCTTGATGCGCGAGCGCCGTGAGATGAACGAGCGTCTGGCCGCCATTGAGGCAGCTCGAGCATCCGAGCCGAGTTCGTGGACGGATGCCGAGGGGACGGAGTGGACCTATGTGGTGCTCGATGGCGACAAGGTGCGCATCGAGCGTTGCAAGACATCGGTTGCGAACCTGGTAATCCCAGGGGAAATCGAGGGCATGCCGGTGGTTTCGCTGGCGGCCGATGCTTGCGCCTATTTACCCGACATTCGCACCCTGACCTGCGCTGATTCGATTATTTCCATCGGGTACTGCGCGTTTCGCGGGTGCAAGAACCTGCGGAAGGCCGTGCTGCCAGCCTCGGTTGGAAACTACGACTCCGGTTGGCTGCGCGCTTGTGACAAGCTGGAGGAGCTGCACCTTCCCGGCAGGCTTGAGAAACTGTGCCTGAGCATCTTCGACGCAACGGGGCTTAAGCGCTTGCGCGTGGGTGCGGGAACGCTCGGCGTCGAGGCGGGTGCCTTTGGCAGAAGCAGCCTTGAGGCCATCGAGGTCAATGCGGAAAACCCCTTCATGAAAACCGACGGGGTGGCCCTGTATTCGACCGATGGAAGCGCTCTGCTGGCATTGGCTGTTCCCGTGGAGCAGTATCGGGTCGCTGAGGGATGCAGGTCGATAGCTCGTAAGGGCTTCAGCGGTTTCGCCAGCTTGAAGAAGGTCGAGCTTCCCGACTCGCTTGAAGTTGTGGAGGGCTACGCGTTCTTCAGAACAGGGCTGCTTGAAATCGAGATGCCGGCTTCGCTGCGCGAGGTGGGCGAGCGCGCGTTCTTCAATTGCCGCAGCTTGCGTAAGATTACGTTTGCCGAGGGCCTTCGCACGGTGGGGCAACACGCGTTCACCGCAACGTCTATTGGTGAGCTGCGACTTCCGTCAACGGTGGAAGTGCTGGGAAACCCCCTGGCGGAGGGCGTGACGCTTACGTATTCGGGCCCCGAGGCGACGTTTAGCATCGCGTCGGGCGGAAAGGCGCTGGAGCTGGACGCCTTGGGCGGCTTGTACCGCCATGCGGAAGAAGGCTTGGAATTTGCCTGCCTGCTCAACCCCGAAATCGAGCGCTACGAGGTGTGCCCAGGCGTTTTGAACGTGGGCGAGGAAGCCTTCGCGAACCATCCGAACTTGAAAGAGGCGGTACTGCCCGACGGTCTTGCCGTCATAAAGCGCGGTGCGTTTAAGGGCTGTCGTACGCTGAAGACCGTCAACGTGCCGGAAAGCGCGACGCGCATCGAGGACGAGGCGTTCCTGGATACGAACATCGAAAGCATTTACCTGCCGAGCGGCCTTGTACACCTGGGGGTAAACGCGCTGGTCACGCAGGGCGCGCATTACAGCGCATCGAACAGGTCAATTAAGGTTGCCCCTTCGCTTCGCGAGATTTCCGTTGGTGCGGAAAACCGTCGCTTCGAAGTGCGCGGGGGTCTTCTGCTCGAACATGCTGGCACCGATGGCAGCATGCGCGTGCTCCTGTACGCCGGCGACGTCGAGGTGGTGCGCATTCCGGCTGAAGTGAACGAAATCGCGCCGTATGCGCTTAACAACGCGCACGGCATTCGCGAGCTGTACCTTTCCGACCGTATTGTCATGGTGGGCATTCGAGGCTTGGCGGTGGATGGCTTCGTGGAGCTGATCCACGTCGACTTGGTGAAAGCCCAGTTCGGGAAGGACTTCTTCGAGCTGAGGTTCCCTGGCACCGATCGCGGCATGCAGCAGATGATGCTGGCGCTTTCGGTTCCTGACCACGTAAACGTGGAAGTGATGTTCGAACATTACGACACGGCCATCACCAACGGAAGCAGCTTCGACGCCGCGACGGAAAAGGGACTTGCCCTGTACGACCAGGCGACGCGCCTGCTTGACCGCCTGGCTGATCCGGTGTTCCTCTCGAGGGTGAACCGCGATCTGTGCGAGCGCTTCCTTCGCAACAACGCCGAGGATGTGTGCGTGGCTCTTGCCCGGCAAGACGACCGCGCGGCCATAGATGCCATGCTTGACCTGGGCTACCTGAACGCCGACAACATCTACGACGTTATCGAGCGCGTGGGCGCCCTGCAGGACGCAACGCTGACCAACTACCTGCTTGAGGCGCGTCGACTGCGTTTCGAGCAGAGCGTCTTCGACGATTTCGACTTGTAGGAGCGTGCCATGAAGACCTCCGACGAGTTGATGACCTTCAAATTCAGACGCCGCGCCGAAGAGGATCGCCTGGGCGCCGACATCATTGACGAATGCCGCGTGCAGCTGATGATGAAGTTCCGCTTCCTGGATTTGGCGCTGTGGCGCATGGACCTTTCGCCTATGCGTGTCGACTCGCGCTATCCGCTGTCGACCGACGGCAAGAAGGTGCACTTCGACTCGCTGCGTGTGATCAGCCGTTTTCAGGAATCGTTCGAGGAGTCGGTGCGCGACTACCTGCACCTGGTTATGCACTGCATTTTCCGCCATCCGTTCAACGAAGAGCACGGCAACCGCGAGGCATGGAGCCTGACCTGCGACATCATCGTGGAGAACGCCGCAATGGACATGTGCGGCAGCCGTTTTGAAAGCGAGCTTGACCGTGCGCGTCGCCAAGCTCTGAGCGAGATTCGCCTCATTACGGGCAGCCTGTTGCCAAACAAGGTGTATCACCTGATAAAGAACCTGGTGCAAACGCCCAACGGGCAAAGCTACCACGGCATGGGCAAGTCGACCTTAAGTGAGTGGCGCGCGCTGTTCGAGCGCGACGATCACGGGGCGTGGCCGGTCAACAGCGATGGCGGCGGAACGTTCCACGATCCCGATTCCGATGAAGAGGTGACCGAGGACAACGACCAGCCCGACTTCCAGCCCGATTCCATGCAGGCGAACACGCCCGATTCCGAGGAGGCGCAGGCGGGCGGCGAGGCCGAGGAGCAGGATGCGGAAGAGGGCGCGGAGGTGACCGAAGACGAAGACGCCCCCGAGGAGGATTCCGCTGACGGGCAGCCCGAGCCCGAAAAGACCAAGGACGAGGAGGATTCTTCCCAAGACGAAAAGGAATGGGAGGAAATTGCCAAGCAGGTCGAGATGAGCTTGGAAACCTTCGCGCGCGAATGGGGGGAAGAGGCGGGCAGCTTCCTTGACAACCTGGCGTTTGCGAACCGCAAGCGCTACAGCTACGACGACTTCCTGCGCAAATTCATGACCATTACCGAGCGCATGCAGCTCAACATGGACGAGTTCGACTACGTGTACTACACCTTCGGGCTCGAAGTTTACGGCAACATGCCGCTCATCGAGCCGCTCGAATACAAGGAGTCCGAGGTCATCCGCGATTTCGTCATTGCCATCGACACGTCGGAATCTGTAAGCGGGGAATTGGTGAAAAGCTTCGTGGAGCACACCTTCAGCATCTTGAAGAGCTCGGAGGACATGCTGCGCGAGGTGAACATCCACGTGATCCAGTGCGATTCGAAGGTGCAAAGCGATGTGCGTATTCGCGAGAAGGCCGACGTCGTGCGCATGATGGAGCGTTTCCAGGTGCGCGGCTTTGGCGGAACCGACTTCCGCCCGGTGTTCGATTACGTCGAGATGCTGCGGCGCCGCGGCGAGCTGACCGACCTGAAGGGGCTCATCTACTTCACGGACGGCTTGGGCCAGTTCCCCGAGAAGACGCCCGACTACGACGCGGCATTCGTGTTCGTCGACGATGAGGGCGCGGCCCTGCCGCCTGTGCCCCCGTGGGCGATGAAGATCGTGCTGACCAGCGACGAGATAGAGAAGGCAACCAAGCGGTGAGTCGAATTGGCTAACGAGTGGGTTAGTGAATGGGTCAACGAGCCAGGCTGCATGGCCCATTTTGAAGAAGGAGGGAAACGGTGAACATAACGGCTGCGAAGCAGCAGATCAAGGACACGGTCGAGGCGTACCTGACCGTCGATGACGCGGGTATGTACGTCATCTCGACGGCGCACCAGCGCCCCATCTTCATGCTGGGCGCACCGGGCATCGGCAAGACGGCCATCATGGAGCAGATTGCGCGCGAGCTTGAGATAGGCATCGTGTCGTACTCCATGACGCATCATACGCGCCAAAGCGCGCTGGGCCTTCCGCGCATCGAGACCTGCGAGTTTGAAGGTTGGGAGTACGAGGCCTCCGAGTACACGATGAGCGAGATCGTGGCGGCAATCTACGACTACATGAAGCGCACGGGCCTGCGCCGCGGCATCCTGTTCCTCGACGAGATCAACTGCGTTTCCGAGACGCTGTATCCTTCCATGCTGCAGTTCCTGCAGTTCAAGACCTTCGGCAAGCACAAGGTGCCCGAGGGCTGGGTGGTGGTATGCGCGGGCAACCCGCCTGAATACAACCGCAGCGTGCACGAGTTCGACATCGTGACGCTTGACCGCATGCGCCAGATTGACGTCGAGCCCGACTACGGCGCTTGGAAGGCGTACGCTACCGAGCACGGCCTGCATCCGGCGGTTACCTCGTTCATCGAGACGAAGCGCGACTGCTTCTACAAGGTGGAAAGCAAGCCCGGCGGCGGCAAGGCCTTCGTGACCGCGCGCGGTTGGGAGGACCTGGCTCGCGTCATCTCGCTGTACGAGCAGCTGGGCAAGCCCGTCAATCGCGACCTGGCCGTGCAGTTCCTGCGCGATGACGAGATTGCCGACAAGTTCGCCGTGTACTACGAGCTGTTTAAGAAGTACCGTTCGGACTACCAGGTTGACACCATTTTGGCCGGCGAGACGAGCTCGGCCATCAAGGACCGTGCCCGTGATGCGGCCTTCGACGAGCGCATTGCGCTTATGAGCCTCATTCTTGATTCGCTGGCGCACGAGTGTGCCGACGTGTTGGACGCGGAAGGCGTCATGCTGGAGCTGCGCGACACGTTGCGCGCGGCCAAGCCCGAGCTGTTGGCGGGCGCTTCTGCCGCCGATTCCGTGGGCAAGCGCGTGGCCGATCGCGAGCGTGCGCTGGGCCGCAAGCTGGAAAGCGGCGTGGCGGCCGCCTCTTACGTGCGTCGCGAGCGTCTGATTTTGGGCAAGCTGAAGAGCCTGGTGAACGCATGCGAGCTTGAGGGCAAGCTGGCGGGTGCCGAGGCGTTCGCCGTGATCGAGAAGGCATACAAGGAAGAGGTCGCAGGTCTGCAGCCGGCCGCACGCGAGGCGAGCAACAAGATGAACGCCGCCTTCGACTTCGTGACGGAATGTTTCGGCAGCCGCGAGATGCTGGTGTTCATTGCCGAGGTTGCCACGCGCCAGACCACCACGCAGTTCGTGGCTCGCTATGGCAACGATCGATACTATTCGCACAGCAAGAACCTGAAGGTCGATGCCGCGCGCATGGGCCTGGCGGAACGCGCCGCCATGCTCGAGGATTTGGATGCCAATGTGAAGCTGGCGGATTCGCTGGGCGTTGACATGGGGGGAGAGGCTGGGCTTTCGCTTGGCGGGAATCCCTTGGGTGAAGGCTCCGTCCCGGGGACGGGGAATCCCCCGAAGGACTCAGTCGCTCAGACAGTCCTGAGCTCGCGCGAAAGCGCCACTGGCGCTTTCGGCTCGTGCGGAACTCGCTTTGTGAGCCCATCGGGGGATTCCCCTGAAGCGGGTGATGCCGAGCACCTCGCTCCCGCCGGCGGCTCGTTGGGAGCTGGGGCACCTGTTGACTTGAAGGCGTTTTATGCCGAGCGGAAGTTCGAGTATGGGTTTGCGAGCGTGTGCAAGATGACGCTGCCGGTTGACCGCATGAAGGGCATGAAGGTGCTTGACCTTGCATGCCGCCGCGGAAAGGGCGCGTACAAGCTGAGCGCCATCGTGGGCGATGAGGGCAGCGTGCTTGGCGTCGACTGGAACGCCGACTACGTTGCCGAGGCGAAGGACGGCATGGAGCGTGCATGGCGCAAGAGCAACCTCAAGCGCAACAACATGGAGTTCCGCGTTGCGTATCCCGAGGATCTCATGATGGCGAGCATAGGCTCTTCGTTCATGGATATGGCTTACGTCAACAACGTGGCCACGTTGTTCGCCGACCCTGCACGCGCCCTTGGCGAGCTTGCCCGCGTGCTGAAGAAGGATGGCCTTCTGGTGCTTGAGACCGTGTATGCCGACGTGCCGCGCGATGAAAGCGTGGTTGCGGCTGCGCGTGAGCTTGGCAACAGCATCCAAGCGGCGCGAACGCTGAGCGAGAACTACGCCATGCTCGAAGCTGCCGGCTTCGGCAAGCCCGAGATTGTCGACGAATACGACGTCGAGGTCGACCGTGGGTTCCAGGCGGACAGCAAGGTGGAGACCGCGCCCAGTTCCGAAGACGTGCGTTTCAAGGCCGTCACGATTTTCGCAAGGAAGCGGTAAACATGGCGGAAGTGCCCGTGGACAAGCGTTTTCGCGGCTCGGTGCGGTTGGTCACCCTGCTTCTGTGGCGCATCGGCGAATCGACTGACGTGTCGGTTGGCTTTGCCGAGGCGCTCGAGAAGCGGATGCTTACCGATGAGCACGTGGCGTTCATCAAGGGATGCATGGAGATGGACGCGGCGCTTGGCGCGGGGAAGGATCCTGGCGCACCGGTGACCATCGAGCTGGTCAACGAGCTTCAGGCCTGTGCGCTTCGCCTGAACTCAGCCGACCCTGCCTAAGGGGTGTGGGCGCTGGGTTGATGAGGTTGAGGGCGGTCAACCTTGGGGCTTGATTGTCCTTCACGACCAGCGGGGGAGCCCCCTCGCTTTGGGGCGCACGATGGCGCCTGTGGTAAAATTGTTGGACGCTTGGCGGGGCTTCGCCTAAGCGAATGGAGAAGCAAGATAGGGGATTAATCGTGCAAGTTAAAGATGCTGTACGTGAGACTGACGGCGAGCGCGAAGAGCTCGTCTTGACCATTGTCGCGACCGCTGAAGAGGTCGACGAGTGCTCGAAGAAGTTCTTCAAGGAAATTTCCCAGCGCAACATTCCGGGCTTCCGCAAGGGTAAGGCACCTCGCGCGGTGCTCGAGCAGAGCGTTGGCGGGCATGCGAACGCCATGGGCGGCGTGGCCGAGATGCTCATCAACGAGAAGGGCTTCAAAGCCCTTGATGACGCTGACGTCATTTTCCTCGAGGACCCCGAGTTCAACGTTGACAGCACCCTCGAGGAGGGCCAGCCGTTTACGTTCAGCGTTTCCGGTTTGGTGGCGCCTGCCATGAAGCTTTCCAGCGTTGAGCCGGTTGCCATCACGATGCCGCCCGAGACGGCTACCGAAGCCGAGATCGACGAGCAGATCGCCGAGCTGCAGCGGCACTATCATTCCCTCGAGAAGATAACTGATCCCGACCACATTGCCGCCGACGGCGACTACGTCGAGGTTGTCATGACCGTCACCAACGACGGCAAGACGGTTTCCTCGCTGCGTGGCGCGTCGCGCATGATCGGCCTGGGCCATGGCACCATGCCCGAGTCCTTCGATGCGCAGCTTATCGGCGCGAAGGTGGGCGACATTCTGGACTTTGATTTCGACGCTCGCGAAGAGGACGGCACCTCCCGTTTCGGTGACGGCACCCTGCACGCCAACGTCGAGGTGACGGGCTTCCGCGTCGAGGTTCTTCCGACCGGTGCCGAGCTGGCTGGCAAGGTCGGCTGTGCCAATGAGGAGGAGCTGCGTCGCGACATGGCCATCTCCATCAACATGCAGAAGCGCAAGGACATTCCGCGCCTTAAGGTCGACCGCTGCGTCGAGCAGCTGGTGGCGCGCCTTGAGGGCGAGGTGCCGGAGTACTACGTCGACTTCATCCGCCAGGACGTGGGTCAGGAAATGATGAAGTCGTTCGAGGGCCGCGGCACGTCGCTGCAGGAGTGGGTGCTCCAAAACAACGTCGAGGCTCAGGAGCTGAGGGATCAGATTTCCGCTGAGGCCGTGCGCCGTTCCAGCATCGACTGCGCGCTCGAGGCGCTGTTCGCCGAGCTGAAGCTCGAGGTCACCGAGCAGGACATGCTCGAGCTGTTCGAGGCCGAGAAAGACCCCGCTGCCACGCTTGAGGAGTGGAGGGAGGCCAACCGCCTGGCCAACGTTCGCAAGATGTGCCGCCAGTCCAAGGCAACGCAGTGGCTGGTCGATAATGCGCTGGTGACCGAAGAGGCCGCCGAGTAGCCGCTTTCCGCTGGGAATAATTCTTCACGATAAGGAGATTGCAATGAAACTGGGCTCTACCGTTACGTTGACCTACAAGGGCACGCTCGATGACGGCACCGTGTTCGGCTACGCCACCGAGGAAAAGCCGATGATCTTCCAGACCGGTATGGACATGGCCATCGACGGCTTCGAGGAGGCTATCCTCGAGATGAACGAGGTGGGTGAGAAGAAGACCTTCACCATCGACGAGTATGCTGCCTTCGGCGAGTACATTGAGAACATGACGCAGGTCATCCCCCGCGAGCAGATTCCCGTGACCGACATTCGCATCGGCAAGCGCATTTGGCTGAGCAGCAGCGACGACGGCCAGCCCATGCCCGCGACGGTTATCGACATGGACATGCGCACGGTCACGTTCGACCTGAACCATCCGCTGGCTGGCAAGAGCCTCACCTACGAGGTTGAGATCCTTGCCATCGAGGACGCGCCCGAGAACTTCGTCTCCGCCCAGGAGAAGGCGCGCCACCTGAAGGAGCAGTCCAAGCTTCTCGGCGGCGACCAGGGCGAGTCGTATCGCTAATCTGGTTGCGGGGACTTACAACCACAGACCCGCTCGCTGACTTACTACGCCAACCTGCGACTTTTGTTATGGAAGGGATAACAGAAATGCCTAAGTACACGCTTTCTTCTTATGAGCCGGTTTACGCCATTTGCGAGGAGGTGCGCATTCCCGAGGACGTGGTGCGTGCGCAGGCCCTTCGCTGGATGGAGCTGAAGCTGTGCAAGCCGGGCGAGAAGGCCAAGCTCACCGACGCCTTCGTTCGTTCGCACTCCAAGGACTTTAAGAACGTCGACGAGCTTCTGATCTTCGTTCGCTACAACATGTACAAGGACAATCGCGAGATCCAGCAGCTGGCCGACCAGGATGCCGTGTGCAAGGAGCTTTCGAAGCGCCTGGTGGAGGATCTGCCGGCCGACGTGGTGGAAAACGCCGTGTACGACGCGCAGTATCGCCTTGAGGATATGTGCATGCGCCAGGGTATGTCGATCGAGGACTTCGCCCAGCAGCGCGGCATGACCGTCGAGCAGATGCGTGCGGATGTCGAGGAGCGCACCATCCAGAGCCTGAAGGAAGACACCGCGCTTGCCGCTTGGGCCGACTACCGCGGTTACACCCTGCAGGCCGAGGACTTCTACGACATCATTCTCGGTGACAGCATTCAGGACAAGGCCTACAAGCGTCGTCAGATCGAGCTCGAGGGCCGTTTGGCTCAGATGGAAGAATACGCGCTGAAGACCAAGGCGCTCAAGGAGATCATGGAAAACGCCATGATCAAGCGCAAGGCCACCGACACCGAGTGGCTGCGCTACGGTGACACCAGCGCCGACGTGCTGGGCGCGAACAAGCAGTTCCCGGACGCGTTCGTGAATTTCTAAGGATTGCACGAGGCGGCGCCGGCTTTCGGCGCCGCTTTGCTAATGGAGATGAGTCGGTGAACCGGGTTTGCCGGCTTGTTCCGAAACAGAGTTTTCAAAAGGAGGGGCCATGTTTACCGAAGATCAGGTTCAGGCGTATTTGGAGCGTATTGGTTTTGAGGGCGATGTGCGCGTGTGCAAGGAAACGCTGGATGAGCTGGTGTTCTGTCATCAGAAGAGCGTTCCGTTCGAGACGTATGACGTGCACGTGTTCGGGCAGGCTCCGGCGCTTGACGAGGATTCCGTGTTCCAGAAGATCGTGGAGCGCAGGCGTGGTGGCTACTGCTTCGAGCTGAACAAGGGCTTCGAGCTTTTGCTAAAGGGGCTGGGTTTCGACGCGCGTCCTGTGCTGTCGCGTGCGGTGCGCGGCCGCGATGGGCGCATGCCCATCAACCATCGTGGTATGGTTGTTTCGCTTGACGGCGTGGATTATTCGCTTGACGTGGGCTTCGGCGGTCCGATGCCCGCAGGTGCGCTGGCGCTGGTCGATGGGCTTGAGCAGGACATTCGCGGTGAGCTTTACACTCCGCGCAACATCGACGGCATGTGGTGGGCCGTCGACCGCGTGACGCGTAGCACGCATGACTTCTTCGACGATGGCGTGCCCATGCGCAAGCAGACCGAGCTGGAGCTGTGCCTGGCGAAGGTCGAGGATCTGGATTTTGGCCCGCTGAACACGGCGTTCTCGCAGCCGGGCACGCTGTTCCGCGACTTTATCGTGTGCAACCTGCGTTTGGACAACGGCCATTACGCGTTGAAGGACTACGTGCTTACCGTTCGCGAGGACGGGCAGAAGAGCGTAATCGAGTTCGCTAACGACGAGGAGCTGAAAGCCGGCCTGCTGCAATACTTCGGCATGGCCGTGTAGCGCGTGACAAAGGGACAGGTCGTTTGTCGCGGTAGAGCGCTAAAGCGAAAGGGGTTTGCGCATGGATTTTCAGGAGCTTATCGAGCAGCGCTATTCGGTGAGGAAGTACACTGACGAGCCGGTTTCGATTGAGGATATCACGGCTGTCCTGGAGGCGGGCCGCGTGGCGCCGACCGCGCGCAACTCGCAGCCGCAGCGCATCTGGGTGGTGACGAAGCCTGAGGATCTGGCGAAGATCGACGAGTGCTCGCCGTGTCGATTCGGTGCGCCGGCGGTGCTGGTGTGCGGATTCAGCAAAGAGGCGACGTTCATGCACGCCGACGAGCGCAACGGTGATTGGTGTTACGGTTTCGTGGACGGCTCGATTGTGTTCACGCACATGCTGCTGAAGGCACGTGACCTGGGGTTAGGCGCGTGCTGGGTGGGTCTGTTCGACGGCCCGAAGATCCAGGATGCGCTGGGCCTGCCTGACGACATCACGGTGTACAGCCTTATGCCGCTAGGCCATGAGGCGCCGGGCAACGTGGCCAACCCGCGACATTTCGAGCGACTTCCGCTCGAGGAAACGGTTACCTGGCTGTAGGGGCCGTACGTCCTAACTTGCCAACTTGCGCTGAGTGTGCGAGAATATCAATTCGCGTTTGACGCGCTTTGAACGTGGTCGATTGGCGCAGCGGGAGCGCAGGTGCCTTACAAGCACAAGGTCGGGGGTTCAAATCCCTCATCGACCACCATGAACTCCAAGGCCGGGGCTTCGAGAAATCGAGGCCCC
>JAFSHA010000086.1 GCA_017440565.1 Eggerthellaceae bacterium
CCATTCCACCATAGGCTACGAGATCCCCGCAAGGAAGATGCAGGCGTTCTTCGACAGGCTCGACGCGGCGCTCGCCCGCCCGCTACCGATGGCGGCGTGATTTAGGACCGCTCGCTGTCCGAGGAGTTGAAACAGATCAGGGCTTTTTGACCGCACGCGCGTGACATGGAAGGGATTTTTGGCCACGAGTTAAGCGTGCGGGCCGCCCGTTTCCCACTCGCGTCCACTATTGCGTAATTGTGTTTTTCGGGAAACCATTGCCCGAATCGCCAAAAGGTATGATGCGGCTAAGCCGTTTATTCGCTAGAATGGCGGATTGAACGCGTTCGCCTGCGTACGTGTGCGCACGCGCATTTGTAAGTTCCCTATGGGAGACCCTTACGGCTCGCCTCGAATGAGCGCTTTCGATGGGAGCCGTGCGGGTAGGGAGAGAAAAGAGAGAGACATGAGCGAAGAGATCAAGGATCAGCAGGCTCCTGCCCCCAAGAAGTCCAAGAAGAAGCTCGGCATCATCGCCGGCGTCGTGGCGGCCGTGATCGTCGTGGCCGGCGCGGGCTTCTGGGTGTGGCACGAGACCCCCGGCTTCTGCGGCGCCATCTGCCACACGCCGATGGACCCGTACCTGGCCACCTACGAGGAGGAGCCCGCAGAGGGCGCCATGGACAAGTACGGCAACACCGTTGACGGCTCCACCATGCTCGCCGCGGTTCACCGCGTCGACGGCGAGGCCACCTGCCTCTCCTGCCACGAGCCCACCCTGTCCCAGCAGATCGGCGAGGGCATCGCGTGGGTGACCGGCGGCTACGAGGCCGTCGAGAACGCCACCTACGGCGCCGTCATCACCGAGCGCTCCACCAGCCAGCTCACCGAGGCCCTGGGCAAGAACTACGACGAGTTCTGCCTGAACGAGGCCTGCCACGAGCTCCTGGACCGCGAGGGCCTGGCCAAGATGACCTCCTACCTGGAGCACAACTACCATGACCAGTCCGCCGCCCCGCACGGCGAGATCGCCGAGTGCGGCGACTGCCACAAGGCGCACACCCAGTCCGTGGTCGTGTGCTCGCAGTGCCACACCGTCGACGTGCCCGAGGGCTGGCTGACCTACGACGAGGCTAAGCAGCTCGTCTCCGCGTAGTCTTCACGCAGGCAAGTGCCAATTTGAACGCCCGGTGCCGAAAGGCCCGGGCGTTTTTTCGTGGTGCGAGATCGAAATGGGACACAGAGCCGGGCTCTGCGTCTCATTTTGCACAGAAGCTAAGTTGTGGCCGTCATGGTGCCTTTTGGGGAAAGTGTAACTAGAGCAGTGGCACATTCGCGGGTAGCATGGCGCAAAGGCTTTCACCCGTTTGGGCGATGCCGCGCAAACGGAGCGAAGGTTATCATTCATGTTGGAATCATTGTGTGTCAAAGCTGCGGGAATTGCCTGAAAGCAACCTGTTTTGGTACTGTTAACAGTTGGCTTTCAAACGCATTGTTTCGTATGACATAGAGGAGAGAAGCGCATGAACAAGAAGATGAAGAAGCGCCTTGCCGTGGTGTCGGGCATCGTCGTCATGGTGCTCATCGTGGTGCTTGCGGTCGTGGGAGGCGAGACGGCGGCGAAGGCCGTCACGGTGGCCGACGTCGCGGACGGCTCGCTCAAGGGCGAGAAGATTCAGGTATCGGGCAACGTGGTGAAAAACTCCTACAGCACCGAGGGCGACACCCTCACGTTCAGCATCTACGACCCCGAGGGTGACGAAGCCCAGGAACTCGTGGTTCGCTACTCCGGCGCCGCCTCCTCTACGTTCGGCAACGAGGTGACCGCCATTTGCACGGGCAAGATTGGCGACGACGGTGTGCTTGTGGCCACCGAGATGGTGACGAAGTGCCCGTCGAAGTACGAGAGTGCCGAAACGGCCCTTTCCGTCTCCCAACTTAAGGGCTACGGCGAAGATGTCATTGGCACTGTCGTCAAGGTGGCTGGCCCCATCAAGCCCGGTACGTTGCTTCCCGCAGGCGAGGACGTTCGCTTCGTCATCGCCGACGCAACCGACGAATCCATCAGCCTTGCCGTTGCGTTTGATGGCGGCCTTTCCGAAGAGGTTGTCGAAGGCGCTACCGTCGTTCTGACGGGCGCTATGGCTGCCGACGGTAAGTTCGCCGCAACCGATGTGGCATTGGAGGGTTAACGGATGCTGCCATTCTTTGGACTGATCGGCCTGCTGGTCGCCTTTGCTGCCATTATCATCTCCCTTGCCTGCTTGGGCGTGGCCCACGTGGGCTGCCAGAAGAAGGCGTCTTGGTGGGAGACGTTCGAATGGGGCGGTCGTGTGGCCGTCGTGGTGGGCGCGCTTGCCCTCACGTTCTGCTGCGCGCTTCTGGTGTACTGCTTCATGTCGGGCGACAACACCATCGAATACGTTGCCCACAGCCGCTCGGATGACACGAGCTCCATGGCGTGGCTGTACAAGCTGGCTGGTCTTTGGGCTGGTCGCGAGGGCAGCCTTTTGTTCTGGGCGTGGCTCATCGGCGTATTCAACGCCATCGTCGTCTTCGCAACGCGCAAGGCGTCTCGCCCGCTTGACGACGCGGCCATCGTGGTGGCGCAGCTGGTGCTGGCCGCTTTCGTGGGCGTGCTTCTGTTCTCGGAAAGCAACATGCCCTTTACGGCCACCGATCCTTCTTACATTGGCGAGGACGGGCAGCTTACGGGCATGGCCTCCATGTGGGGTATGAACACGCTGCTCGAGCACTGGGCCATGGCCATCCATCCGCCTACGCTGTTCATCGGCTATGCCGGCCTTACCATTCCGTTCGCGTACGCCATCGCCGCGCTTATCGTCGACGACGATTCGAGCGCTTGGGTGAAAACCTCCACCCCCTACGTTATGTTCTCCTGGCTGCTTTTGAGCGCCGGCATCGGCTTGGGGTCGGTGTGGGCTTACGTGGTCTTGGGCTGGGGCGGCTACTGGGGCTGGGACCCGGTGGAAAACGCGAGCCTTTTGCCGTGGCTTGTGGGCGTGGCCCTCATCCACAGCTTCACGGTGTACCGCAAGCGCGGCGCCTTCAAGCGCTGGAGCGTGTTCTGCGCATGCCTGACGTTCTCGTTCGTCATCCTGGGCACGTTCATCACGCGAAGCGGCTTGGTCGAGTCGGTGCACGCCTTCGAGGGTGATCCGGTTTCGCTCGTGCTCTTCCTCGCGCTTATCGTGCTTTCGCTGGTTGCCGGCGTGGCGGGCCTCGTCATTCGCCGCAAGACCTTCGGCGTGGCAACGGAAGGCGACGACTTCGACTCCATGGCGTCGAAGGAAGCAGCTTACTACATCAACAATCTCATCATGATCGTGTTCGCGGTCCTGCTTGCGTATATGACGCTTTCGAGTGCGCTGCCCTCGTTCCTGCCGTTTGGCGGCCAGGCGCTCACGGCGGGTACCTACAACGCTATTGCGCGCCCGCTGGGCATCCTGTATTGCCTGCTCATTGCGGTGTGCTCGCTGCTTGGCTGGGGAAAGACCGACCCCGCCACCCTGCGCAAGAACGCGCTTGTCCCGGCAATTTGCGCCGTGGCGCTGTTTGCCGTGCTCATGTTCTACTTCGTCACCACGCTTTACCCTGCTTACGAGGCCACTATGGCAGCGGGTGGAACGGGCGCCATGACGTTGGCTGAGTACGGCCCCAGCTGGTATTACAACGGCCTTGCGGTCGTGGGCCTTGCAGTGGCAAGCCTGCTGTTCTTCAACGCCGTCTTCATGGTGGTGCGCGTGGCTTCCAAGATGAAGAAGAACGCTCGCGCCCTGCTTTCGGCGCTTGGCGGCGGCATTGCCCATACGGGCATGGCCGTGGTGCTGGTGGGCCTTATCGGCTCGTCCATGTACGTGACCGAAGTGGCTGGTTACATGCCCTATGACGAGGCAACCGACACGGCGGGCAAGACCTTCGTGGTGGACGACTACGAGCTTGTGTATGCCGACAACACCATCGAGATGGCCGAGAACGGCGACGACATCATGTACACCGTCATCTTCGACGTGTACAAGGACGGTGAGTTCATCGAGCAGGTGGAGCCCGCCGTGCAGCTTGTTCAAACCACGCAGCAGCAAAAGCTCGTGGCCGATGTCATAAGCTTTGCGACCGAGGACCTGTTCGTCGTGTATCGCGGCGTTAACGCCGAAGGCGCGTTTGCCCTTGATGTGCGCGTGAACCCGCTGATCTTGTTCGTGTGGGCTGGCTTCGGGCTCATCATGCTGGGCGGTTTGGTGGCAATGTTTGCCAAACGCGCCGGGCGTGCGCGTGAGGAAGAGCCGGTGAAGCTGGCTGAACCCGCGGCGGCGGAGGCGTAGGCTCATGGCGCTTCTCAAAACAAGCGAGACGGAAATTGCAAGCCAGGCTGCTTCGGCGCCTGGCTGCGCCGTTTCCGTGCGCAACCTCACCAAGGCTTTCGGCACGCGCAAGGCGGTCGATCGCGTGAGCTTCGATCTGCCTCAGGGGGCCTTCCTTTCCGTGTTCGGACCCAACGGCGCGGGCAAAACCACGCTTCTGCGCACGCTTGCCAAGTTGACGCGCCCCACTGAGGGATCTGTTTTCATCGATGGTATCGATGCGCTTGACGAGCCCGATATCGCGCGTGAGCACATGGGCCTGATCTCGCATAACGCCATGCTGTACCCCGATCTCACGGCCGAGGAGAACCTGCTGTTCTATGCGCGCCTGTACGGCGTGCGCGATCCCGAGAAGCGCGTCATCGAGCTGCTTGATGCGGTGGGTCTCAAGCATCGTCGCCTCGACCTGGTCCGTACGTTTTCGCGTGGCATGACCCAACGTGTTGCTATTGCGCGCGCTCTTATCAACGACCCGTCCGTCGTGCTGCTCGACGAGCCCTACTCGGGCCTTGACCCGCATGCCATGGACGTGTTCGATCAACTCATCGAAAGCGTGCGTGCCGACCGCACCTTCATCATGGTCAGCCATGACCTCGAGAAGGGGCTTTCTTTGTGCTCGCACGTGCTGGTTATGGCGAAGGGCCGTGTGGTTGCCTTCGCCCCGCGCGAAGAGCTGGACGCCGAGGAGTTCCGCGCGCTGTACCGATCGACGGTCGGAATGGGGGTGGCGTAAATGGCGAAGGAGAAGAAGCTTTCCGCCGAGCCCGCCCGTTCTGCCACCTGCGAGCGTCCCTCCACGTTTGCGCAGTTCAAAACGCTGCTGGTGAAAGACCTCAAGCAGGAGTTCCGCACGAAGGACATGGTTGTGTCCATGGGCATCTACGCGGTGCTGGTCATCGTGGTGTACGGCGTGGCGCTTTCGTTTGCGAAGCCGGGCGCCGAGTTCCTCGAGGTAAGCGGAGGCCTTCTGTGGGCGCTCGTAGTGTTCACCTCGTTGCTGGGACTTAACCGATCGTTTTCCCATGAGTCGGAAAACGGCTGCATGGAGGGTTTGCTTTTGGCCCCGCTTGACCGCGGCGCCGTTTTTCTGGCGAAGATGTTTTCCAACCTGGTGTTCCTCTTGCTTGTCGAGGTTATCGCCGTGCCGCTGTTCTGGCTGTTCTTCTCGAGCTACGCAACGCCGGCGGATACCGCCTGGCTTATGGTGGTGCCGCTTCTGGTGGGTTCGATAGGCATTGCGGGCATTGGCACGTTGCTTTCCACCATCACCACGCGCACGCGGGGCAAGGACGTGCTGCTGGCGCTTCTGTTCGTGCCCGTTGTTTTCCCGCTGCTCTACGCGTGCGTTTCCGCAACTACGGCGGTGCTGGTTGGCGGCGATGTGGTTGCCGAAACGCTGCGTATCTCGCTGGTACTTGCGGCGGGGTACGACGTGATCATGATCTTGGCTTCGTGGATTCTCTACGAGTTTGTGGTGAGCGCCTAACGGTAAGCTCGATAGTCGGATATTATTCGGAAGCGCAATTCAATTGTTTGCAATTGTTTGGATGACGAAAGGACGGTAAGCATGGGCAAAGGAAAGGGAAAGGCCCTCAAACTGCCCGAGGTGGGGCAGTGGCCTGACAAGATTTTCCCTATCGTGGCCGTTGTGGGCATCGTGCTCACGACGCTGGGCTTCCTCATGGCCTTCTTCTACGTTCCGCCCGTGGCGGGTGCTGCGGTTGACGGCGTGGAGCTTATTGGCGGCATGATGGTGACCAACAAGCTGCTTATTTCGCAGAAGATCTTCTTCTTCCACATGCCGGTGGCCATTGTGTCATTTGTGGCGCTGGGCTTTGCCTGCTACTACGCGGTGCGCTTCCTCATGACGCGCGAGTGGCGCTACGATACGTGCTCGTGCGTGGCGGTTGAGATCGCGCTTGTGTTCGTCATTGCCACCATGGTGACTGGCGAGATGTGGACGCGCTTCGAGTGGGGCGTGTGGTGGACGTGGGAGCCGCGCCTTACCACGTATTTGGTGCTGATGCTCATTGTCATCGCCTACTTCGTGCTGCGCGCCGCTGTAGACGAGCCCGAGCGCCGCGGTGTGTTTTCGGCGGTTGTGGCTATCATTGCCACCATCGATGTGCCCATTTGCTTCGCCATTACGCGCCTTATCCCCTCGAGCATTCACCCGGTTGTTTTGCGCGAGGGCGGCATGAGCCCCGAGATGGGCATGTGCGTGGGCATTATCGCCGTTGGCATGTTCTGCATTGGCTTCGCCCTGTATCGCGCGCGTTTCAACCAGGTGCGCCTGACCGAGCGCGTTGAGTCTTTGAAGGAATCATTGGAGGATTAACTATGAACCCTATTCTTGCTGAGATTTATAGCACCATCATTCCGTCGGCGCCGTATGTCATTGCGGCTTACGCGCTCATTTGGGTGGTGCTTCTGGTGTACGTGATCATCATCATGCGCGGCACGCAGAAGGCGCAGAAGCAGATTGTGCTGCTCGAGGAGCAGGTTGCCGATCTGCAGGCCAAGGCGGGGAAGTAGCCTGACCTGATCGCGCGGGGCTGGGCGGAACGCTTCGTGGTTCCGTCGGCCTGACGGCCGTCGGACCGCTCGACGCTGCGGGGCGCCCCGGCACCCCGCCTTGCCGCTTTTTCGCTTACCTACGCGCAACGAAGTGCGCTCAGCCGCGAAACGCGGCAATTCGGGGCACCGGGACACCCCTCGCTGACTCCTTTGGCGAACCAGGGAGTAGGAGGGCTGGCTCGTGCGGAACTCGCTTTGTGAGCATTCCGCCCAGCCCCGCGCTACCGAATGTGGCCCGATGGGTCAATGAACTTGTGTCGCTAACTTACTAGCGCCAACCTACGAGTCGGAGGATCGCCAAATTCGGCTCGTTGGCTCGTTGAGGAGAGGGAATGAACTCTGTTGTTCGCTACATAATGCTGGGATTTGCCTGGGTGTGCTTTGCCGCTGGCTGCATTGGCGTGTTCGTTCCCGTTCTTCCCACTACGCCGCTGCTGTTGCTGGCGACGTTTTTGTTCGCGCGTTATTCGCCACGTTTGCATGCGTGGATTCGCTCGACGACGATTTATCAAAAGTACGTGGCTGCGTTCAAGGAGGCGGGCGGCATTCCCGTTGCCACGAAGGTGCGCATCCTTGCCGTTTCCTATATGGTCATGTTGATAAGCGCCATCGCCGTGCAGATGGTGCATGTTTGGGTCATTCTGGGCTGCGTCGCCCTGTTCTTGTTATGGCTCATGGTGTTTCGTATTCCCACTATCTCGCAGGACCAAGTTGAGGAAGTGCGCGAGAGCGCTTCCTAGCAGTGCCCCGGGCCCTCTCCAGCATAACGGGAAAGTCCTTTTGGGCGCGGATTCCGGCATCGCGGAACTTTGAGACTGTCATGTGCGGCTCTTCTGGTAGAATATGGTACTTAACAAGTATCATTTAATGCGTGATGGCGAGGTGATCGCATGGGGCTTGACGTTGCGACGACGGTTTCTGCCTTGACGGTATTCGTTCAGGGTCTTTTGAGCTTCTTCTCGCCATGCGTGCTGCCGCTTGTGCCCCTATATCTTGGTTACCTCGCAGGAGGGGCCCTGCGCTTTCGCGAAGACGGATCTGTTGAGTATCCGCGGAAGACGGTGCTGGTCAACACGCTGTTCTTCGTGCTGGGCATCAGTTTCGCCTTTTTCGTCCTGACGCTTGGCTTCACGGCGTTGGGAAGTTTCTTCTCAAGCAACCAACGTGCGTTCGCCATGGTTTCCGGCATCATCATGGTGGTGTTTGGCCTGTATATGCTGGGTGTTTTTGGGCAGAGCCTGCTTGTTGAGCGTGAAAGGCGCCTCCCCTTTAGGTTGGATCGAGTGGCCATGAATCCTTTGGTGGCCCTTGTGTTGGGCTTTACGTTCAGTTTTGCATGGACGCCGTGCGTCGGCCCCGTGCTGGCCAGCGTGCTGCTTATGGCCAGCTCGAGTGCGTCGGCGGTTACGGGCTTTGCGCTCGTGGGCGTATATACGCTAGGTTTTGTGCTGCCGTTTTTGGCTGTGGGCCTGTTCACGCAGGCCGTGCTTACGTTTTTCCGCAACCACGGCAACGTGGTGCGTTACACGGTTAAAGTTGGCGGTGTGCTGCTTGTGGTCATGGGCATTATGACTATGACCGGGTGGATGAACGGAGTGACCAGCTATCTTTCGAGTTTCGGTGCGGCCGATTCTGCCGTCGTGCAGCAGGCTGATGACGACACCGCTTCCGAGGAAGCTTTGCCGGGCGAATCCGATGGCGCCGTTCAGGATGAGGATGGCAGTGCGGGTGCGAACGAGCCGAACTCTGCGGAGCCTTCCGATGAAGACGAGTCCGAAGAAAACGCCATTCCGGCGCCGCTTTCCGACCTCAAGCTAACCGATCAGCACGGCGCGTCGCTTTCGCTTGCCGACTATCGCGGCAAGGTGATCTTCCTTAATTTCTACGCTACGTGGTGCGGGCCGTGTCAGCAGGAAATACCCCATATTCAGGATGCTTACCTTAAGTACGGAGAAAACGAGGGCGAGGTGGTCATTGTCGGGGTGGTGAACCCGCGTACTCCTGAGGCGCCGGGCAATTCCGACGTTCCCGTCGAGGAGCAGCTTGCCTTCATTGATGAGCGTGGCATTGGCTATCCGGTTCTCATGGACGAGGACGGCGCGCTGTTTTCCGCCTATGGCATTTCGGCTTTCCCGACCACGTTTATGATCGATGCCGCCGGCAATGTGTTTGGTTACGTGAGCGGTTCGCTTACTTCTGATATGATCGATAGCATCATCCAGCAAACGCTTGCGGGGGAGGCTTCGTGATTTTGGTCATAGACGGGCAGAGCCCGTTGACGTTGCGCGAGCAGCATATTCTGTACTTCATCGCGTGCGGTCTTTCCAATAAGGAAATTGCCTTGCGGCTTTCGCTTTCCGAGCAGACGGTGAAAAGCCACCTGGCCAACATGATCGCCAAATCGCGCAAGGCCAATCGTGCCGCGTTGGTTTCGTACGGTTTCGAGACGGGCGTTTTACGCAGCCGATAGTTGCCTGCGCGTGCCCGAAAGGGGTCGGGGGGATTTCGGGCACTCCTTTCCGAATGAGCAAGATCGGGGCGAGAGCAGCAATGCGTTTTGGCCCGAACGGGCGATAACCGCCACGCCAAATTGCAGGTAATCTGCTACCATCGGAAAATCTTCGAGGATGCAGAGGGTTTTTGAGCATGGTTCCTTTCGTATTGACGATCGCAAGCATTACGTTGTACGTGCTGTCGGCCACCTTGGGCGTGTACGCCATGGTGCGCAAGGTCGATCGCGTCGTGCTGCCTTCGAAAGCCGTTTTCCTAGCCGCCCTTGTTGCACAGTCGGTTGCCATAGGCATCAACTCGGTAAGCACTTCCGGAACGCTTATGTCGGGGCCGAATATCATCATGCTGGCTGCTTGGGTGCTTGCTCTCGTGGCGTTTCTGCTTGCTGCGGTGGGGAAGCGCTCGCATGCGTTCATTGCGTTTGCGGGGCCTATAGCTGCTGTGCTCATCGTGGCGTCCCAGGTGCTTGGCGTGCTTGAGGCAGGCGCGAGCCCTTCCAACGAGGTGTACTACGAATGGCCCACCCTTGTGTTGCACGTCTCGCTCATTCTGTTGGGGACGGCGGCTTTTGCCGTAAGCGCGTCGGCGAGCGTTATGCGGGTCTACCAAAGCGAGCTCATGAAGCGGCGAAGCGATCGATTGCTGCGCATTGGCATGCCGGCCGTCAGCACGCTTTCGGCGGTGGCCAGGCGTGCCGCCATGGTTGGCATGACGCTGTTTTCGGCGGGAATCCTCATCGGCTTGGCGCGCTTCTTGGCGCTGTATGCGGTGATGTCGGCGGTGGATTGCGAGGGCAGCTTGCTCTATCTCGTGCCGCGCATGGCGCTGTCGCTGGTGGTTTGGGCGATATACGCGGTCTATCTGGTGCTTTCGTACATTTTCCCCTATGTGGGCAGCTCGAAGCTGCGCGCTGGTTTCTCGATTGCCGGTCTGGTGCTTGCCATCGTCCTTATCGTGGTGTCGGCGGGGTAGGCCATGGGAATTGCCGTTGTCGGACTTAACCCGTTTGCTGCGCCGGGCGTGATGTGGCGCAAGGCTGCTATCGGTCCTCATGAGCTTGCGGGCGAAGTTGCGCGTCTGGGTGCGCTCCCCGGCGTTTTTGAGGCTGTCGTGCTTACCGGTGCGCGGCGCTTGGAGTTTTACGTGAGCCTTGAGGAGGGCCGCGACAGCTTTGAGGTCCTAGCGGTGTTTTTAGCCGAGCGCGTGGGCGTTGCCCCAAGTGAGTGCATGCCCTATCTGTACATGGCCGAGGGCTTGGATGCTACAGGGCATTTGTTTAACGTGGCTTGCGGGCTCGACTCTTTTGCGAGCGACGACCAGCTTGTATTGGAGGAGCTGCGCGAGGCTGCGGGCCTTTCGCGCGAGCGACGCGTTCTGGGGCCGTTGCTGGGTCGCATGTTCACGCGTGCTGCTGACGTTGCCGAACGCGCAGGCGCTAAGGTGGGCGCGGCGGGCGAGGCGGCTGAGCATGCTGCCGTTGCCTTTGAGATTGCCGAGCGCGTGTTCGACGATCTTCCTCGTCGCGAGGTGCTGCTTATCGGCGGTGGGAAGTCGTGCGAGCTGACGGCAAGGCGCCTTGTGGAAGAGGGCGCCAAGAAGCTCATGGTGATCAATGGCTCGGCGGGTTATGCCGAGTCTATCGCGCGATCGCTTGGGGGCGAGGCGTTTGACCCCAGGTATCTTGAGGAATGCCTTGCGAAAGCCGATGTCGTTCTTTCGGCAACCACGTCACCTGCTCTGCTTCTCGATGCGCGCATGGTTCGTCGTGCGCGCAAGGCGCGCCGAGGGCGCATGATGCTGGTGGTTGACTTTGCCGATCCCGCACGCATTGAGGCCGCATGCGCCGACGTCGATGATGTGTATCTGTATGATCGTCGCGATCTTTCGCGCATTTCCGAGCGAACGGGTACGCAAGAAAAGCTTTCCAGCGGCGCTGTTGCCGATCTTGCCGCAGATGAGACGCTCGCGTTCTCCCAATGGTTGGAGGAAAGCGAGCTTTTGGCGTAACGCGCGGGCTCGTTGGGAAAGCGCGCGGCGAGCCCATTCGTCCGACTTGTGTTCAAAAACAGCTCCCTTGTAGACGCAAGGGATAGTTCGTGTTCAAAAACCCCGTCCTTGTAGACATGAGTCCAGAAGAATATTCCACAAACAGAACCGATTTGAGAAATAACACGTTTAATTCTTTCGAATAGGGGCTGTTTTCGGCATTCGAGCCTTCTTGCCGTGTCTACAAGGAGGCCCTTTCTGAACACGATCCACTCGCCGTGTCTACAAGGAGGCCCTTTTTGAACGTAGTGCATAAGCCCTTTTAGCAAATGTGCCCCAGAATTTAAAAAGACAGGCTATCCAGCGTCTTCGTCGGATGGAGGTGCTTTGTGCTTATATGGGGATTACCATCAAATACTGCACCCTTGTCCTCGAAAACCGCCCACTCCAGACGCATTCGTAGGCCTTCAAAGTCTTTGCAACGAGGATTGGGCCTATGGTTCAAGGCCTTCATCAAGGCGTCGGCGGCTCGTCTCACCTCGGCTTGGCTGCCCACTTGGCCTCCTGAAAAAGATACAACCGTGAAACCCATGCCGATGAGAAGATTTCTTTTCGAGGTGTCTTTGGCTACTTGCGAAACAGTTCCGTGAAAGGCGGCGCTGTCGTATTCGAAAGCGACCTTTTGCTTTGCCCAACAAAGATCGACTACTAGATGCTCTCGTCCGGTGGACCTCCGAAGTCGCTTGGGAACCTCCACTACGCCGTTCATCTCAAACGGAGGAAACGCAAGCCCTCCCAATCGGCAGGGAAAGCCCAGCAGCATGGCGAATGCCGTTTCCATGGGCGAAGCCGAACGCTCATGTACTAAATCAAGCGCCTTCATGACTTTACTTGCGTGGGGAAACGCGTTTCTCTGCGCGCAGAAGCTTCGGATTTTGCTTTTTGTCGTAAAGGATTTACGGTCGGTGATGAAGATGTGCTCGTTTGCGGGGTGCGTGTAAGTTCCGCAAAGCTCGTAGAGCAAATGCGTCAAGTCGTTGACTTCCGACCAACTTGCAAGTTGACATACGACCAGCTCGGGGCATGCGGCAAACACCCCATCGGCTAGTTTGACGAATGCTTTTGCGGAAGCGTCGGAAAATGTGTGCGACATAATGAAATCGCTTTTTGGCAGGCGAGAACCTCGTGAGAACAGAAGGTGCAGGGCGGCGGGTTTTGCGCCGATCGAGGCCACAAACGCAAGGTAGCGAGCGATCGCGTCGGTGGCGCCGTCGAAATCATCCGTTAAATCCCGAAGGCTGAGCCGGGGCAGATCGGCGATAGCCTGAGCCCCGAGATGGCGCAAGCTGTGCAATGAGGTGGTGTGCGTCAAGATAATCATAGGCGCACTGTAGCAATCGCAAGTCGGCTATTCGACGCCGCAACCTTGCATATTCGCCGTACGAGAGTCGGACGCCAACCGCCCTCTTGGAGGCTGCGAAGCCGTGTGAGAGTCGGCCGCAAACCGTCCTGAAGGATACTTCTAGGTCGGTCGCAAGCAGCACGGATGGATATCTTCGGGCAGGCTGCAAACCGCGCGGAAAGAAGCGAGACAAGCTTTTGGTTCGCGCAAGGGGCGGCAGAAAACTGTAAGAAGACGCAGTCGCATCGACGGGTGGACGGGGCAACGAGCGGTAGGCCGCTCCCGCCATTTGCGCCAATGGGTGTCCCCGCAAGGACGCGACCAACTCGATCTCACTATGACTTCACGGTGGTCTGCGCGTGACATTTCGGGCACGTAGCGCGCAGCGTTCCCTTTCCCTTGGGAACGGAAAGCTCCTGACCGCATTGCGGGCACTTGAAGAACTTCGTGGTTTTACGCGCGTCCCATCTGCGGTTGAACCTGTCCCATGCGGCGCGCGGCTTCTTGGTGGCGTGCTCGAAGCGGGCGTTTTCTAATGCGCGGGCGGCAATGTCTCTCGAATAGCACCTGAACATCGCATACACCAGCGCCGCGAATCCCAGCAGGGACAGCAGCGCGCTTCCCAGCAGAAAATCCAGCAGGGTAAGAACGATGCCCGCCCCCAAGGAAGCCATGGCAAGCGTGTCCATGCCATTTCTGCCCTGCATGAACCGGATCATCCTCCAGCCCAGGTTGTTGAAGAAGTTGTTCATCTCAAGCCTTCCGACGTGCGTTGCTTCTCCCAACTATAGCGCTCGTTGGGCGTGCGGCCCGTTCCTCGACCAGACGCCCACAAAGTTGCGCCACGCACCCGTTATAATGAGAGCGTCGGTTGCGAAGGGCGGGAAGACGACGGCGTGCCGCACCCCTCGACACCACGGCGCCGCGCTGCCGGCAACTTGATGGCAACATCACGGAAGGCGGACTCCATGAAGAAGTCTATCACCTGTCTCGCATTGGCCACGATGCTGGCCCTTTCCCTGCAGAGCACAGCGCTTGCCTCCAATTCTTCAAGCGTGGGGGCCCTCGACGGCGGTGTCAGCACAGAATCGACCCAAATTATGTTCGCGCAGCTTGAAGTAGCGGAGGCGTACCAAGAGCAGGTGGCTGATACCACGACCCAAGTCGGGCAGTTGCAGCAGGAGCAGCGAAAGGCAGCCAACTACCTGATCATCGCCCAGAATCTTCAAGCCTCGGCGAAGAGCAGGGACGCCGCAACTGAAATGCCTGCCGACATTGCCTCGTACATGCAGGCAAACAATCTTGCGTACGACACCACTGGTAACGACCTGCTCATGACAGCTGACGAATGGAACACGGCCGTTTCGTCGCTGCAAACTCACCTCGAAGCCCTTGGCCAAAACACCCAGCAAATGATGGTTTACTTACAGGACTTCATTGGACAATACAACTCTTACCTCCAAGACACCGACACGCAAACTCAGAGCCCGAACCAAACCCTCTCGAGTCTCGCCAGAGGCCAAAGCATGTACGGCGATTCCGATGTCGGTCTTGCCGCTACCACCTTGGTGATTGGCCTTGCCCTTGGTTGCGTGGCGACGCTCGGGGTGCAGAGGCTGCGCGGAAGGAAAGACGCCGCATGATAGTGCAGCTCGTCGGCGCGCTTGTCGCGGCAGCATATGGCGCAGCCACGACCATTACCAAGCGCGTGCCGCTGTTCTACCGCATCATCTTCTTCGCGCTGGCCACGTACTTGACGGGCTGCGCGTATACCGTGCTTTACGAGCTTCTCTGGCAGCCGGCGGAAGCGGGCTTTCACGTGGGCTATCTGGGTACGATGGGCATGTTCTTCTTCCTGTTCTCCTCGTATTACGGAGCCATGGATAGTCTTGTCGACGGAGGACAGGCTGAGCTGAGGAAATACCGGCTGGCGGCACTTGCTGCAGCGCTGGTGTTTTTCGCGGGCGCACTTGCGCTCACGCTTTGGCTTGACCGGGGGCTTTGGCTGGTTCTCGTCGTGACGCCCATGGCCGCGACGCTGTATTTCGCCGTGAAGCACCTGATCATTCCCGATGTTGAAGACGGCATCATCAGGGTCATGCGGTCTTACAATGCTATCGTGGCAGCGCTGTGTCTCTGCATGGCGGCTAGCCTTCTGGTTCCCGACGGCCCCTTTGGCATGGCGTTCGATGCGTGCGTGGGAGTTTTGCTGGCTGCCTGCCTGCCGGTTGCAAGGGCGGGGGTGTGCAAGTGGTTTATATAATCATGATTTGCATGGTCGTTCCGCTGCTGCTTCTTTCGACCCTGCTCGACAAGCACTCGAGGTTGATCATGGGCTTCATGTTGTGCGGCATGGTGCTGGCGGTATGCGCCTACGAGATCAACACCCTCGCGTGCGGCGTTTTCGGCCTGAGCGGCCCCGAGCTTTCCATCAAAGCGGCGCCCGTCATTGAGGAAATGCTGAAGGCTGCGCCCGTTCTGCTGTTCGCCATCCTCGTAAGCGATGAGCGTAGGCTGGTTTTGCAGCTTGCCATGGCAACGGGCATCGGTTTCGCCATACTCGAAAATGCGTTTCTGCTTATCACGTACGTCGATCAGGTCAGCATCGGATGGGCTGTGGTGCGCGGCGTTTCCACCAGCTTGTCTCACGGCATTTGCACGATGATCGTCGGCTGGGGCATCAGCTTCGTTCGCACGCAGAAAAAGCTGTTCTACCCGGGCATCTTCGCCACCCTTGCTGCGGCTATGACGCTGCATGCCCTGTTCAACCTTCTTATTCAGTCGCCTTACGACTATGTGGCCCTTGCGATGCCCGTGCTTATCTACTGCGGCTACTGGATCGTGAAGTTGCGCTCAAAAACGGCCTCCTTGTAGACGCAATGGGTGGCTCGTGTTCAAAAAGGGCCTCCTTGTAGACATTGCAGTGTGCTTTGGAGGCGAAACAGGCTTTCATTCGAGGCCGTAAGCTAAGTTTCTCCTCAAACTAGACTGCTTTGTAGAATATCGTCCCGCAGGATTGTCTACAAGGAAGCCGTTTTTGAACACGGGCATTGCGCCATGTATACGAGGAGGCCGTTTTTGAACGCGATCCGCTCGCCATGTCTACGAGGGCGCCCTTTTAATATGAGCAGAACATTGTCAAGAGGCAATAAGCGGCCAGGTCCAACTTTAGAGTCGGGCCTGGCCTTCTCTATCTTCACCCGGTGATCCACCCGCTGAGTCGCGTGTCTGTTCGACGCTCGTCTTGCGGTTTAA
>JAFSHA010000087.1 GCA_017440565.1 Eggerthellaceae bacterium
CCAGGATGTTGATGAGGATCTGGCGCAAGTGCAGCTCGTCGGTCATCACGCAGGGGTGCGGCAGGTCCTCGAAGTAGCACGCGAACTCGAGGTTGCGCGTGCTCAGCTGGCCTTCGATGATGGAGGCGCACTCCGCGAGCAGCGCCGGCAGGCTCACCGGCTCGCTCACGATGGCCGTGCGCCCCTGCTCGATGCGGCTCAAATCCAGCACGTCGTTCACCAGGCTCAGGAGGTGCCCGGACGCCTCGTCGATCTTGCCCAGGCAGTACATGACCTTGCCGTGGTCGTCGGCGCTTCGCATGGCTATGCTCGTCATGCCCATGATGCCGTTGATGGGCGTGCGGATGTCGTGGCTCATGTACGAGAGGAACTCGCCCTTGGCGCGGTTAGCCGCCTCGGCCGCCTGCGCCTCCTTCTCCAGCAGCACGTTCATGTCGCGCAGGCGGCGCACCATCGCGCGCACCCACAGCACCACGACCACGAACAGCAGGCCCAGCATCAAGCAGATGAACAGCAGGAATGAAAGGGACGTTTGCGAGAGCTCGGCCGCGTTGTTGCCGATGAGGTCGGTGGGCGCGAAGATGATGAGGTGGTGCTCGCCCTCAGACACCGTCTGGAACGACACGAACCACTCCTCGCCGCGGTAGCTGATCTCGAAGGCGGTGGTGTCGCCGGCTGCGAACGACGTCAAGAGATCGCCCATGTCCCCGCCGCCGATGACCTCGGCCTCGCCTTTGAGGGCCGTGAGGATGTTGTACCCCTCGATGAAGGCGTGCGAGTCGCTGCTCTGGTAGAGCTTGAGCCCCCTGTCGCTCACGAAGAAGGTGTGGCAGTTCTCGCCGAAGCCGCGCGTGGCGAACAGGTCCTGCAGCGAGCTCACGTCGATGGCGAGCGCCAGGTGGGTGACGGCGCCCATGCCCTCCACCTGAAGCGGCCCGTCCAAGCGCTCGAGCAAGAGGAAGTAGGTGGTCTCGCTGCTCACGTAGGGCAGGTTGACGATGTCGGTCTGGCGGGAGGGCGCGTCTTGGACGAGCGAGACCGAGCCTTCCTGGGCGAAGCGCCCCGTGTGTCCGTCGGAGGAGCAGAAGGTGCCGTCTTCGGAGAAGGCGAGAACCACCGACTGCCCGGTCGATATGGTCTCGGCGCAGTAGGCAAGGCCCTCGAGCAGGCTTTCCTGGCTGGTGGGGGTGGTAAGCGCCAGGTAGGCTTGGCACATGGAGTTCTGGTGCCAGTAATCGTTGATGACGGCGTCGATGTTCTCGGCCGTCTTCTCGGCGACCTGTGTGAAGAAGACCTGGCGCTCGGCAAACAGCTTTTCCTGCTGGAAGCTGTAGAACCACCCGATGGCCAGCACGCACGTCAGGATCACCGCAGCCGAAAGGGCGACCACAACCTGCCACCCCGGGGCCTTCGGCCTGTCCTTATGCTGTGATTCCACCCGATCCTCCTGGCTGGTCGATGACAGTTATCCAAACCCCCACATTGTACAACTATCTTCCGCAGCAAAGCCGACGTAGTGTGACGGCAAGGACAGGTTTGTTTGTCACATTCCGCGAATGCTGAATTGTCTGAATTATCCAGCGTTGCCACTACTTCCATAAGGAAATCCTCCGCTCACCTGCGTATACTGGTAAGTGGAGTTAACACTCTAGCTAACGCCATAGCCAAAGAACCAGCTGATTTAACTGTCAATAACACCAACTAGCATTACCCCCTATTTAGAAGGTAAAGCGTTTGCCCCGAGGCA
>JAFSHA010000088.1 GCA_017440565.1 Eggerthellaceae bacterium
CTCCGCCCGACCGTTCTAGCGGTCAGTCAAATCAGCTTGGGGAGATTGTAGCAGCGCGGGCGCCATGGCTCGCCGGCGAAAAGCGGGGACATGAGCGCGAATGCGAGTTCATCAGTCATCTGCAAGGGAGGATTTTTAATTAAGGCGCTGTTAGACCAGAATGGATATGCGCTAACTCGTGAAGCGGCGCATGCGGCGGCGAACAGATAGGCATGCGGTCGGCTGTTCGCACGAAAGTGCTTGATACGCTGCGAAGGTCACTCTCGACATCATCGCCGTACGAGGACCAGGCCGAGAGCCGACGCAAGCAAAACAATCGGCGCCAGTCTTACAAACAGCCACTCGAGCGCATGCAGGGCCACTCCGGCGACCGCGGTTTCCGGATCGGAGTAGTCCCAGGCCAAATAAGGGCTGTCCAGAGCGAACAGAACGGCGAAGATCGCCGCGACGAGCACGCACAGGGCAACAAGCAGTCCGCAAAGCGCCTTCCTCCTCAACGCCTCCCTCTTGGCAAGCTGGAGGTTGACGACCTCGAGCTTCTCGGCGATGGCCCTCAAATCGTCAGCCCTCGTCTCAGGCGCGGCGGGGCCGAGCAGCGAGCTCACGGGCATGTCGAGCGCCTCCGAAAGCAAGATGAGCATGTCCGCATCGGGAACCGACAGGCCCTTCTCCCACTTGGAGATCGTCTGCCTAACCACGTGCACCTTGACGGCGAGCTCCTCTTGGGAGAGCCCCTTTGACCTCCTGGCTGTCCTGATGTTCTCTGATAACATAGCCCTGCCTCCCTTCCAACGGCTGCAGCCAAGGTACCAGGAACTCCTCGTTGCTGCACGCAACGCCCGCTAACATCGCGTCCATCGCTGGCTTCGGATTCGGCTTCGGACCGGAAGACAGCGGCAGCACGCGACTAAGCGGCCGCGCTCTCCCAGTAGTCCCAGAACGGATGCGGCGTGTTCTTATACTCGCGCCAGGTGGTGTCGTAGGTGCCCTGGACGGCCTGCTTGATCACCAGCTCCGACATCTCCCGCGTGGTGCGACCGCTCTTGAAGGAATGCTCCCACTTGAACCACGTAAGGTAGTTCTCCAAACGTCTGGTGGACACGCCGTAGAAGCCGTCCATGAAGCCCTCGAGCTGCGAGTGCATGTTGTTAATGCGGTTGATCTTGTGCTCTCCCGCGTCGAAGGCGTTGTGGCAGGCAAGCTCAAGCTCGCGCTCGGCGTCGCGGTACGCAGAAGCCCTGTCGGTCGATATGATAGCCCCGGCCTTCACCTTGTCCCTCAGAAGCTCCATGGCGCGAGCCTTAGTCAGCGGGCCGCGCCCGGCGATCTCGTAGAAGATGTCGCCCGTGTCGTTGATGCCCATGAGCACGCAGATCTGGCCTTTGTTGAGGCCCCGCTTGCGCTTGTGCTTCTCCTTCTTGCCGGCGCAGCCCTTACCGGAGTGCTTGAAGGGCTCGCGGGGCAGCTCGAACCCGGAGTTCGCGTGGTTGCCGGAGAACGACTCGCGGAAGAAGGCTTCGTCGAGCTCCGCGCCGCAACCCGCCTCCACCTGGAAGGACGGCATGTGCTTTCGCGTGGCCTCCAAGGTACGATGTCGCATGAAGAAGGCGGTTTTGAGGCACACGCCGCAACGCTCGGCGCTGTCGCGCAGGGAGAGGCGGTCGATGCGGCACTCGGCGAAGCGCATCCATGTCTCGCGCGTGAGCTTGGTGGTGCCGAAGATCTTCCACGCGGAGCCGCCGAAGCTGCGCCCGCAGTCACGGCACTTGTAGCGTTGCTTGCCAAGGGAGTCCTTGCCGCGCTTCACGAAGTCGAGAGATCCGCAGTGGGGGCAGGCAACATCGGGCCTCCCAGCTTCTTCCTCCGCCAGCTTGAAGAACTCGGCGTCGATGATGCCCTGCAGCGACGTCAGCGCCTCGCGGCGCTCCGAGGGCGTCATCTGCGGGAGGAACTGCTCGGCCAGTTCGGCCAAGATGCTCTTCGGCTTCGCCAAGTGCTACTCCGTTCCCTCGGGCTTCCGGTCGAGCGAGAGGTCGAAGGGGATGCCCTGCTCGCGCACGACGGCTCGGAGGTAGACCTCGATGCCCGTGCTGAAGCTCATGCCGAGCGAGTAGAAGACCTCCGCGGCCCTTTCCTTCACCTCCGCGTCGAGGCGGATGGACGTTGACTTGACGTTGGGCATATAAGGCGCTCCCATCTGTTCGTATGGGAGTACTTTACCCCGTGGGATAACGCACCGTTACCGCAAATGGCGGTATCTCAGGAAATACATATCCATTCTGGTCTAACAGCGCCTTAATTAAATTCTCATAACAGAAAAAGTACGTTCGAGTTCTTTAATGCCAGGAGGGTTTAAGGGCGCGAATCCGCTCCAGTCTTTTAACTTGGATCAGAGATTTTCTGCTCAAGTCTTTGCTTAGCAAAGTGGTCGAGCGTTCGTTTGGGAGCGAGCGTTTGCTGGGGAGCCGCTGGAGACCGGGAATCTCCTTGTCGAGCGCGCAGGGCGGCTGCCTTCATATTATTGATGGCCTCAATCACCGCTACCCCAGTGAGTTATTTATGAGCGCCTCCCCGACTTCGGTCGAGGAGGCGCCTTCGCGTGCTGCCTCTTGGAAGCGCCTGTAACGCGCTCGCGAACGATGTAGGCGTTTCCCATGTCAAGCAAAGATTACCAGTGGACTGCAAAGCACCTGTTGCCCGGAAGAGAGAGGCGATGGCCCACGGGGTCTTCGGTCCGCCCCGTGGAGGAGAGAGGCGCTAGGTGAGCTTACGCCAGGGACTCTATGTAGGCCTTGGCGCTCTGCGCGGCAACGCGGCCGGTGTGGATGTTATTGCCCATCATGGTTCCACCGATGTTTTGCGTGTAGACGTTGCGCCAAAGCATGGCTCCGTCGAGTCCAGCGGCGTACAGGCCGGGAATGGTGTCCAGCTCGTCGTCGACGGCCTCAGCCTTGATGTTCGTCGTTACGCCGCCGTCGACGGCCACGAGCATCGGCTCGAGCTTTGCCAGGTAGTACGGAGGGGTTCGGAACGCCTGGAGCCACATGGGGTCCTTGCCGAAATCGGGGTCCGCGCCTGCGTCGCAGTAGGAGTTGTACTCCTCGACGGTTGCCTTGAGAGCTGCGGGATCGATGCCGAAATGATTCGCGAGCTCCTCGATGGTGTCGGCCTTGTAAAGGCTTTTGTCCCAAGTGCCCGACAGCGCGTTTTCGAGAGCCTTCTGATCCTCTTCTCCCGCAACGCAGCTCATGAGGAGAGGCTCGTCAAAGAAGGCGTAGTTCGCCTTGTTGCACATGAGGGCGGCGCCGCTTGCTGCCATGTTGTAGGTGAAGCTGAGGCTTTCGTTCTTGTGCCGCACACCATCCTGGTTGATCCAGACGCAGGTCGGGTTGGCGGCCAGGCCGATGGCGGAGTTCAACGGGCTGTCGAGGGGCACGGTGGTGTCGGCGCCAAGGGCTACGATCCCGTTGAACACCTGCGTGGAGGCGTTGGGCAGGAAGTCCTTTGCGCCTACCTCCATTGCCATAAGGTAGCCGTCGCCGACGATTTGCGGCGCGCCCACCAGGATCATGTTCTCCAGCTGAGCCGTGGTCCAACCTTGGCCCTTCAGGAGCTCGGCATTGCATCCGATGCCGCCCGTGGCTAGAACTGTCGCCTTTGCGTTTACCCTGATGAAGTTTCCGTCGGCATCCTGAGCGAAGCAGCCTTTGACCACTCCGTCCTCCACGATCAGGCTCGTTCCGGCGGTCCCCAGGCGGAACTCGGCCCCAGCTGCCTCTGCAGCAGCAGCCATGGGGGTCACGTAGCCCACGGATCCGTTCGTTTCGAAGGTGTGGCCCACCGAGCCGTACAACGGCGACTCCATGACGCCCGTGAACTTAACACCGTGCTCCTCGCACCACGTGAAGTTCTCGCCAGAACTCTTGATGAACTTCAGCCACATCGCTCCGTCCGGGCGGTACTGGCCTGCGACCATCTCCTGCTGGATGATGAATACCGGGTCGAGCTCGATGCCCTTTTCCTTCTGGAAGCGCGTGCCGATGGCGAACACGCCCTCCGTTCCGGCGCAGTTGCCGCCCACGGCGCTGCCCTTCTCCAAAACCAGCGTCCTCAGCCCGTCTTCTGCAGCCTGAACGGCGCAGGCCAGGCCGGCAGCACCCGCACCCAGGACTACGATGTCCACGTCGAGCGTCTCGGCGACGTTCTCGGGCTCGGTCGAGCCCGGCATGTTCTCTTCGTCGGAAGGGTCCTCCCCCGACGGAGAGGGATTCGAGCATCCCACGAGCCCGGCGACGGCCGCCGCTCCAAGAGCGGCTGCTCCCAAAAACGACCTTCTATCGATTACCCCTGCCTGATTCTTCACCATGGTGAATCCTCCTCCTGTAGTCAAATTAACAAAGGCGAGGGCATTCTAGGCAAGCGTATTCCTTATTTCAATATTGACTACTCGCGACAAAATACAAGAGAAACACCTGTTAGTTGAAGTATTTCTTATATCGATGGGCATATTTACTTATATTGATAGCTGTATTTGAGGAGCTTCAACGTCGCAATATGGGGTCAACTTCTCCATAGGTTGAGGTACATCTGCATGTACCAGACGTTCATCGTCATGATGTCGGCGTCGGCAAGGGCTTTGTGCCCTTGTTGGGCGACGATGTTCATGCTCTTGCGCGCCCGCGAGAAAACGGCAGCCCCCTCTTTCGTACTACGAACGGCCACCTTGCGGCCATCGAAGGGGTCCATTGCCTCATGCAGCAGGCCCCTCTCGAGCAGCCGCCTTTTGTACAGCGAGACGTTGCTCTGCTTGATGCCCAAACGGCAGGCGAGGTCGCCAGTGCTCGCGGTGCCGAACTCGTCAAGGTATTCCAGCATTCGATACTCGCCGAGAGCGAGGCCGTGCTCGGCGGCGACAGATGTCCACTTCTCGGTAATGGCGCGCCAGTATAGCAGGTAGTCTGCGCAGATGGGATTTGGAAGCCATCCGCCCTCGATAGCCATGCCGTGGCGATGGCCGCGAAGGTGGTCGCACGCCCCTCGGATGCTCCCCCTGATGGCCTTGCCCGCTTCTCCTTGGTCGAGACCCAGCAGGATGCCCTCATCAAGCTTAGCCGAGAGGTCGGCGCTGCATTGCCGAGCGACAGCCGACCCCTCTCTCGTGATGGAGTAGAGCATGACGCGACCATCGTCCTCGGAAGACGTCCTCGCGACGAGTCCGGCCTTCTGCATCTCCTGGAGCATGGCGGCGACGGTGCCCCTTTGCAGGATGGCGTAATCGGCCAGCGTTTCGGCACCGACGGGCTCGCCCGCCTCCTGAAGCGCCAGCAGCACCAGAAAGTCGTTGTACGTTATGGTCGCGTTGCAGCGGAGGTGCTCTTTCACGATGCGAACATGCTCGAGTATAACGGTCATCATCTGCCTCGAAAGGGCAATCGACTCATGCTTCATGATCAACCCCTCAACGTCGCCGTCGCGCGCATCTTACCATATGAAGAAAATGTCGCTCCATAACAACTACCGCGCAAATAAAGTGAAAACTTCATCATAAGCCCAGTCAAACGCTAGATACTGTCTGCTAGCGTCGTGGATGGAGTGCAGTCCTAATCCCGATATTCTTGATTCGGAGCACTTGTCGAGCTTGAATCCTTCTGCTAGTTTATCGGGCAAACTGGAGGGGGGGGGTCATGGTTTACAACGAGCAGGTGGGTTACTCTTCTCAGCTTGTCGCTATCTATTCCGAGATGGTGGGGATGGCGTCGCGTCTTTGCAGGAGTCGGTTCGATATCACGCTCTCGGAGTATGCCTTGCTGCTCCTTCTTCACTCGCGAAGTGAGGCGTTGCTTACCAGGCAGATAGCCGATTTCCTTATGTTGCGAATAGGGACGGTCTGGCAGATGACTTCCTCTCTCGAGGAGCGAGGCCTCTTGCGGAGGGATAACGCTCGCCATGACAGGCGCCTGGCCGCATGTTCGCTCTCCGAGAAGGGGAAGATCGTTGCCGGGTCGTGCAACTTGGAAATCAGAGCCATTCTTGATGCCGTATTTGGTTCCTCTCTGTCGGAGGATGAGTTTTACGCTTTCCACGACAGGGGGATTGGGCATAGTCTTGACGCGTTACGGGGCTTCGCGGTTGACCTTCCTCCTCGGACGGAGAACGACAGTGCGATGCGCGTGGAGTTTACGACGTTTGTGACGGCCATGTTGAACAGATGGCATCAATGCACGGTCGAAGAATGCGGGCTCACCCTGACCCAGTTCAGGCTGCTTCACTTCATTGCCGAGTCGGAGTCCGCCAGAGTTCAGGACGCCGCTGAGCATCTGATAATCTCAAGGAGCCGAGCTTCGGCTTGCAAGCGGCATTTGTGCGAAGTCGGCATGCTTGTGGAGACTAGCCATCCAACCGACCGACGGTCCGCGCTGCTTACCCCGACCCAAAAGGGGAGGGGCGCGGTTGCCTCCGTTCTTCCCGCTTTAGATAAGCTAACGGTTCCTGCGCATAGCCTCGATTCCGAAAGGGGAACGGCGATGCTGCGCGCATGGCATGCCCGCATGTACTACAACCTCAGGAACTATCAGATGGAAATGCTTGAGTCGGATTGACAGATTGTAGTTGAGATCGTGTTCCATAACGTTTTGTCCTGCGTAAACGCTGATTCGCGTGTTTGTTAAGTGTCGTTGATGCCCCATTATCTCCCGCCTAAACTACGCCGTGCAAGGGTGGATGCCCTTGCACGGAACGACAGAAGGGAGAAGGAGATTATGGAGCTAACCAGAAGAACGTTTCTCGGTGGCCTGGGGGCGTTGGCGGCTGTTGGAGCGCTGGGCTCGTTTGGGTGCAGCCCTAGCACCTCGAACAATGCCGGCGAGGAGCAGAATGCGCAGCAAAACAGTGCTCCCGAGAAGATCGACGAAGTTAGAGATTGCGATATCCTCGTAGTCGGAGCAGGATGCTCGGGCTTGGCTGCATGCGTTCAGGCAGCTGACGAGGGGAAGAAGGTCATCTGCATTGAGAGCAGCTCTGTCCCCGGTGGTGGAGCCGGCGGAGTCGAAGGCCTGTTTGCTGTTGGCTCATCGCAGCAGAAGGAGATGGGCATCGACGTGAACGTCGGCGAGCTTGTAAGAATCGAGCTGACGCAGAACCAGTACAGGAACAGCAGCCTCGTGCTCAAGGATCTCATCAAGAGTTCAGGAAGCAACATCGACTGGCTTGCTGACCATGGTGTCCTGTTCGGCACAGTCGACAACTACGTAGGATTCCATCCCATCTTCCACTGGTTCGAGACTCTTAACGGAAAAGACAGCTACATTCCGCAGATGGTCGCTGCCGCGGAGCGCGGAGGAGTCGAATTCCTGTATCAGACTCATGCCGACTCGCTGATTTTGTCCGAAGAAGGCAGCGTAGTGGGAGCTTATGCGACATGCGACTCCTCGACTTTGCAGATTAACGCGAAGGCTGTCATCCTGGCTACCGGCGGTTTCGCCGAAAACGCTGAGATGATGAAGGAAATCGGCTTCAAATTGGACAACACCTCCATCGGTGGCATGTTCGGCGACGGCTCTGGCTACAAGATGGCGACAGCTGCGGGCGCCGCTGGCAACATCTTCAATGCCGGTTTTCTCGGCAGCGTGACCGTGGTCGGTCTGCCTGCCTTCTTCGAAGGAGGATACTTCTGTCAGGTTATGAACCCGGTCGCAAATCTTCCTACCGTCATTTGGGTTGACGGTAATGGCGAGCGTATAGTCAACGAGGATCTGTCCATTGACAATCACATGGTGAGCGCGGGCTTGGGCAAGACGCAGGACTCCATCTTGATTCTCATGGACGAGCAAATGATGACGGACTACATTGCCGGAAATGAGCAGGGTCTGAAGGAGCTCGACCAAGCGCTTGAGGATGGGATTTTCGTCAAGGCCGAAGGATGGAAGGCCCTCGCCGAGTCTACGGGCATGGATGCCGAAGTTCTGCAGGCGACTATCGAGACGTACAACGGGTATTGCGCTGCGGGCGTTGATGAGGACTTCGACAAGAAAGCGGAGTTCATGGTTCCCTTTGCCACGGAGGGCACGGTCTACGCGATCCGCACGAAGGTGGGCGCCAGCAAGAGCGTCGGAGCGGTCAAGACCAACCGCGACTTCTGCGTCGTCGACGGGGACGACCAGCCCATTCCCGGACTGTACGCCATCGGAACCGAGGGAGCTATGATCTGGGCGAATGTTTACACGATGAACATCTCCGGTTCGTGCGGAGCCCACAACGTGTACTCTGGACGCACTGCAGCTCTTCATGCTGCCCGTAACTGCGCATAGCAGCCGTCGCGTACAGTGCTCGGACAAGAATCTGTGTGATAGTGTGCGCAGCCATCCTGGCCGTCGTGTCGTTGCGATTTGCGGCAAGGACGGCGTGGGCAAGACCGCGTTTAGCGCGCTGGCTGCGCACTCTTTGATGCATTGCTAGGACACCGTTTTCATCGACGGCGAGGCCGGCTTGGAGCAAACCAATCGACAGGTTGTCTCCTCGGTCGACGACCTTATCGTCGTTTCCGACGGCTCCCTGAGGGGCCTGAAGACGGTCACCTCGGTAGTCAGCTGACTCATGAGCACGAGCTTGTTTCCTGGGATCGAATCCACCTGGTTCTGAACAGGCAGGATGGCGAGGTTGACGTCGCCGCGCTGCAGGGAGAGGGAGTCCCCGAGCTTCTCGGCGCTATCCCTGCCGATGCGGATCTCGCCGCCTTCGATCGTGCTGGCGAGCCTTTGACTCAGCTTCCGCATGAGAATGCGGCAGCCCATGCCGTGTGACATGTCGTCGATCACCTGATGGAGTCGAGTGTTTCCTAGGGTGATTATGGCGACGAGGCAAGGCACCCCGCGCATCATTTGATTTTAAGTTGAAAACTATCGGATTTGAACAGATTGACTCTAATTTAGGAGGACTAGTAGATGGAGAACGAGAAGAGCGTTGTGGACGCAGCCGTCGAGGCTGAAGCCGCTCCGCAGCCCAAAAAGTCCAAGAAGAAGCTCGGCATCATCGCCGGTGTCGTTGCCGCCGTCATCGTCGTGGCCGGCGCAGGCTTCTGGGTATGGCACGAGACCCCCGGTTTCTGCGGCGCTATCTGCCACACCCCCATGGATCCCTACCTTGCCACCTATGAGGCCGAGCCGGGCGAGGCCTCCATCGACAAGTGGGGCAACGAGGTTTCCGATGCCAAGGCCATGACCGCCTCCTACCATCGCATCGCCGGCGCCACCTGCCTCGACTGCCACGAGTCCAACCTGAGCCTGCAGATCGCCGAGGGCATGTCCTGGATCACCGGCTCCTACGAGGTCAAGGCCAACGAGACCTACGGCGTCGTCGCCGTCGAGCGCTCCATCGACGAGCTTGCCGAGGCTGTCGGCAAGGACGGCGAGACCATCTGCCTCAACGAGGCCTGCCACAACATGACCCGCGACAACCTCGCCGCCCTCACCGCGGACGAGCACGGCCATCGCAACCCGCATGTCGACCAGCACGGCAACACCACCTGCTCCGACTGCCACAAGGCCCACAGGGCTTCCGTCAACGACTGCTCTCGCTGCCACGCTGACTCCAAGATCCCCGAGGGTTGGCTCACCGCCGCTCAGTCCAAGATGCTTGAGACTGCTTAAGGCGAGCGATTATGTTAGGCAGCATGCCGTCGAGGCTGATTTTGCCCTTGGCGAGAGCTGTTCTATCCTGTCTCCTGTCGAGCAGAGCATCAAGCGCAAAATCGAAGCGTCCGGCCGCCCCTTGGCGGAATGTGATGTCAAAATAAATTAAAAATCCTCCCTTGCAGATGACTGATGAACTCGCATTCGCGCTCATGTCCCCGCTTTTCGCCGGCGAGCCATGGCGCCCGCGCTGCTACAATCTCCCCAAGCTGATTTGACTGACCGCTAGAACGGTCGGGCGGAG
>JAFSHA010000089.1 GCA_017440565.1 Eggerthellaceae bacterium
CAGGGGAACCCAGAAGCAGCTACATCGATGGCATTTGGAACAAGGACGACGTGGCCGAGTGGCTCACGGAAGTGCAGATTCCCATAAAGAGAATGCGGAGCTTGGAATAAGGCGCGCATGTCTCTTGCGTGAGCGTCGGCGCATCCGTCGCACTGCCCGATGAGCCGAAGGCAAGGAAAACCGCGAAGGACAGCCCTTCAGAGTAGCTCTCCGTCCAAACCGACGCCGTGACCTCCTGACCCGAACGGAAGATGGCCATGGCCGCCTCCGCGTAAGCGCCAAACAGGGGGTTCAAAAAATGAGTCAATGGGCCATACTCTAGCTAGGAACCGAGACCGAACAGCCCCAAGGAGGACCATGGATCATTCCCCCCTCGCACCTCTTGACGACTCCTTTGAGCGGCTGGACCCGCAACGCCAGGAGGCCGTGGTGCGCGCGTCGGTGGAGGCATTCGGCCGACATGCCTACAAGGACGCCTCCACCGACGACATAGCCCGGGCAGCGGGAATGTCCAAGGGCCTCTTGTTCTTCTATTGCAAGAACAAGAAACAGCTGTACTTGCGCACCATGGATTACCTCTACGGCAAGATCGTCGAACTGGTGGTGGACGACCGTTTCTGGGAGATCGACGATTTCTTCGAGCTCATGGAGTACTCCGCCACCCAGAAGGTCAACGTGATCAACAGGTTTCCCTGGACACTTGAATTCTGCCTCAGGGCCTACTATCCCGAGCATCGCGATGTGAAGGACCTGCTGAACAACTGGACCCAAAAGAACATCGACCTCACGATCAACCGCTTCTTCGTGAACGTGAACTGGAGCAAGTTCCGTGACGATGAGGACCCTCGCCACGTGCTGAACATGATCATCTGGCTCGCCGACGGCTGGATCAACCAGCGCCGATCAACCAAGGAACCGGTGAGCATGGATGACTTCATGGCCGAGTACCTGGTATGGGCGGACATGCTGCGTGCCTGGGCATACAAGCCTGAGCATCTGAAGGAGGACCACAATGAGCAACCCCGTCATTGACGTGAGAAACCTCACCAAGGACTACGGCAAGGGCCGCGGCGTCTTCGACGTGTCCTTCCGCGTGGAGCCGGGTGAGGTCTTCGGTTTCCTGGGAAGCAACGGCGCCGGCAAGACGGTGACCATGCGCCACCTCATGGGATTCATCCGGCCCCAGAAGGGAACGGCTTCCGTGCTGGGACTAGATTGCTTCAATCAACGAGCCCTGATCCAGGGACACCTCGGGTATCTGCCCGGCGAGATAGCCGTCGCCGACGACATGACCGGCATCGCATTCTTGACCTTCATGGCTAAGATGAAGGGCATTCGCAACTTGGATTACATGCACCAGCTCATCGAAAGGTTCCAGCTGGATCCCAAACCCAAGATCAGGAAGATGTCCAAGGGCACCAAGCAGAAGGTGGGCTTGGTGTGCGCCTTCATGGGAAAACCCCAGGTGCTGCTCCTCGATGAGCCCACCAGCGGCCTGGACCCCCTGATGCAGGGCCTGTTCATCCAGCTGGTGCTGGAGCACCGCCAGATGGGAGCCACCGTGTTCCTGTCGTCCCACATCTTCGAAGAGGTGGAGCGAACCTGCGACAGGGTTGCCTTCATCCGCGAGGGAAGGCTGGCGGCAATCCGCTCCATGGATGAGGTGTCGGCTTCTCGCACCCATTCCTACCAGGTGACCTTCGCCGATTCACAGCAGCTCCAGCTCTTCGCCGACAAAGCCCACCAGGGAATCGCCATCGAGCCCGCCACCGAGCACCAGGGATCTCGCACCCTGCTGGTGTCGGCGGACGGCAGCGTAGACTCCCTGGTGAAGGAGCTGGCAAACTATTCTGTCGAGAGCCTGCTCTCCCGCGAGCAGAGCCTCGAAGAGATGTTCATGGGATTCTACGGCAAGGAAGGAAGCGAACGATGAGCACGACCCTGTTTCTCAAGGAGCTGAAGGGCAGTCTGTTCTCCTCCGGTGTCATAGCCGCGGTGCTGGCCTTGTACATCGTATGCATCGTGTACATGTTCGATCCCGAGATCGCTGAGAGCCTCGACCTGATTATAGCCACCATGCCCGAGCTCTGCGCCGCCTTCGGCATGGCCAACGCCACCGACACGCTGCTGGGCTTCCTGCTGAACTACCTGTACGGATTCGTCTTCACCTGGCTGCCGCTGCTGATGATCATGATCCTGGTCAATCGCATGGTGGTACGGCCCATCGATCGAGGATCCATGGCCTATCTGCTCGCTTCCCCCACCTCTCGCCTGTCCCTGGCGCTGACCTTCGCCCTGACCCTCGCCACCATGCTTGCCGCCCTGATGGCGGTCATCGTGGCGCTGCAGGTGGCATGCGCCGAAGCATTCTTCCCCGGGGACCTCGACGCGGAGGGCTTGCTTCAGGCCAGTGCCGGGCTCTATTGCCTCTGGCTGTTCCTGGGAGGCCTCTGCTTCTTGTCGGCCTGCGCCTTCAAGGACGCGCGCCTGGCCCTGTGGGCAGGAGGCGGCCTATGCCTGGCCCTGTTCCTGGTGCAGATGGTTGCTGGCGTGGGAGAAGGCATCGAGGTGCTGCAGACCTTCAACCCCGTGGAGCTCTACGATCCCTATGCCCTGGCTGCCGGAGAAGACGACGCCGTGGGCAACAGCGGCATCCTTGGAGTGAGCGGCATTGCCCTCGTGGCTGCAGGCACCGCCATCTTCTGCAGGCGCGACATGAACGTATAGCATCCCCCAGTCGCGTTTTTCGTCGGTGAAACACCAGATGACGACAAGGGTCGAAGCCTGCCGCGCTACGCTCTTGCTGGGACATCTCATCACCGAAGAAGGAGGCTGGCAAGTTCGCGTCAAACCTGTTCTCGTTCCCGACCACCTACGTTATCGACCAGAACGGCAACATCGTAGGGGGAGCCCATCGTGGGCGCCATCAGCTCCGCCGAGCAGCGCGCAGCACTCGACAAGCTTATCGACAGGCGATTGCGAATAGCGAGCAGTAAAAACAGCGTAAAGCATAGCGAGGATCGTGTGTCGCTGTGCGAAGTAGTCCGTTGCTCTGTAAGATAGGCTCTTCCGTAAAGAGGTCCCGTTCGAGTTATTATGCCTCGCTCCGCCAGACCTGGCTGTATCGCCTCCAGGCCTTCACCGGGGCCGCGCCATTCTCAAAGGAATTATCTCAAGCAATAGGAGAGGATTTGCAGATGCTGCACTGCCTTGTCTTTTCCTTGGCAAGGGCAGCGTGATCCTACGCAAAGAATTTCTAGTAAAGCCGTGACCCAGATATGGCCCCATGGATTCGCGGGCATTTTTGAGACTGAGCCGCATTAGGACAAACCAAGACAAACTGCGGCAAACTGGAACAAACTGGAGAGAGCTTTTTGCTATCGAGTGGGAATAAAATTCGCAAGGAATCACTCTTCCACACTCTTCACCAAAACACATCGTTTCCGCAGGTAAATAGTGGTGCGTCGATTTTTTCGGCGCACCACTATTTCACAGAAAAGAGCACTCCTAACGGGATGATTTGTCCATGGATTTGTCCATGGAATCCAGCTGGAGCGCCCATGATTTAAGACAAGTTTTGATGAAAGGAAAGAGCAATGAACGAAGCGAAGATGACCGAACTCACCCAGGCCGAGGACATGGCGTACTTCCGAGCAGACCTCTGCTGCTACTCGCCCGAGAGCTACAGCCTCGAGGAGAAGAAGGAGATCTGCAACGACATGATGAGCACGAGCAAGGCCGTGCTCGACGCCATGCGCGAGGACTTCGAGCAGCTGCCCCCGGATGCGAGGGCCAAGCTCCTGGACATGCTCTGCGCCTCCGGCGTCGAGTCGCCCCAGTGGTGGTGGGATGTGCTTGTCGGCGAAGGTGACCCGCTCTACCGCGAGCTCGAGCCCCTGAGCTAGCCCGAGCCCAAATAGACACGCGGAGAGCCGCTCGTTGCAGTGACGGGCGGCTCTCCGCTTCTCATTCGTCCTCATGACGGTCGCGGTTGCCCTCGAACATCTTGAACACGGGGACCAGCGGCAGGAAGAGGATCAGCAGCAGGAAGCACGCGACGTCCCCCAGCAGCCAGCCCACCTGGTCCGCGATGAAGGCGAGCCTGCGCCTCATGACAACATCTCGTTCACGCGTGCCTGCACGATCGAGTAGTAGGAGCCGAGGCGGCGCCTGCGCTCCTCGCCGTTGCCGTAGTCGCCGCGGATCACGGCCCGGGCCATCGCGTCGACATCCCTGGAGGTCGAGCTCGAGCCCGCACTGATTCTGATTCAACCCCAATTCTGTTGACATAAAGAGTTCCGTTTCGCACCATGTTGCAAACGGGGAAAGTGAGCAGATCATGGGAAATCCGTCACCGAGATACACCGCCGAGTTCAAGCAGAGGGCCGTCGAGCTGTACAGGGCGGCAGGGCCGGATGCGACGTACGCGGCCGTCGCGCGCGAGCTGGGATGCGACGCGGGCTCGCTGTCCAAATGGGTGGCCCTCGCCGACGGGGCGGCGCCCGCCGACGCCGGGCAGAACCCCTTCCAGATGGCCGAGGAGGTCAAGAGGCTCAAGAGGGAGAACGATCGCCTCAGGCGGGAGAACGAGATACTTTTAAAAGCGAGCGCCTTCTTCGCCAGCAGGCAGCTGTAGGCGCCGCCGCGAAGAGGGCGAAGTTCGGCTTCATATCGGAGCATCTGGGCCGATGGCCCGTCTCCGACATGTGCTCGGCCCTCGGCGTCACCCGCCAGGGCTACTACGCATGGGCCTCCAGGCCGCCGAGCGCCCGCGACCTGCGGGACCTCGAGCTGGCAAGGCTCATCGGCGGCGAGTACGAGGCCAGCCGCGGCATATACGGCGCGAAGAAGGTGCACATGATGCTCAGGCGCAAGGGCGTCTCCACCTCGAAGAAGCGCGTGGCCCGCATCATGGGCGAGTACGGGTGGAGGGGCGTGACCAGGGGAAACGCCAAGCGCCCGTCGGGAGGGAAGCGGGCATCGAGGAGGGATTCGGCGGACGACCTGGTGAGGCGCAACTTCGAGGCGGACGGCCCCGACCGGGCGTGGCTCGCCGACATCACCTACGTCAGGACCCATCAGGGATGGCCCTGCCTGGCAGTGGTGATGGACGTGCGGTCGCGCAAGGTGGTGGGCTGGTCGATGGGCCCGCGGATGACGGCGGAGCTCGCCGACGACGCCCTGAGGATGGCGATCGCCAGGAGGAGGCCGCCCGAGGGGTGCGTGCATCACACGGATCACGGGGCGCAGTACACGAGCCTGCTGCTCGGAAAGACGATGAGGGAGAACGGGATCAGGCCATCCATGGGTTCGATATCGTCGCCCTGGGACAACGCCCCGACCGAGTCCCTCATGGGCATCATCAAGTCGGAGTGCGTGCACGCCCGCACCTTCGACTCGCGCGAGCAGGCGGCGCTGGAGATCTTCGACTACATCGAATGCTTCTACAACAGGCTCAGGATCCATTCCGCCCTGGATTGGCTGAGCCCCGAGGAATTCGAGAGCAGACATCGTGAAAACGGCCGCATGGAGGCGGCTTAAGGCCTGTCAACGAAAACGGGGGCGAATCATGGCTCGCCGGCCCGTAGTCCTCCGCCATCCTCCTGCGTGTTTCGGCCAGGTCGCTCGCCTGCTCCTTCGTGAGGAAGCAGGCGAGGCTCATGTCCATGACCGCGCAGAGGCGGACGAACTCGTCGACGTGCATAGAGCGCTGCCCGTTGAGGACGTACCAGAGGCGCTTTCTGTCCACATTGATTCGGCGGGCGAGTTCGGCCACGCTGATGCCACGGTCCTGTCGCGCCCGCTCTATCCTTGCGACTATGAGATTGGCCTGGTTCATCCGCTTCCCCGCTCTGAAAATTTCTTTCGTGTCTCGGAAAACTCGGATTGCCAATTCTTCCGAATTTCTGTGAACCTTATCAATTGACCTATGCATCGCGGAGAAAAAGGCCTGTTTCGAGGCCTTTTGTCTCCATTCTGGGAATATACCCTGCTCATTTAGAGTTATTCGCGCTGAAAGATTTTGACTAGCTTGGTGTCCTTTATTTCGTAAATAATGTCTGCGACGTTCTCGACCAGCCTCTTATCGTGGGAGACGAACACTATCGTTCCGGCATAGGCGCTCATCATCTGCTCGAGGGCTTCGGCGCTCTTGATGTCCAGGTAATTTCCAGGCTCGTCCATGAGCAAGATGTTGTATCTGCCCAGCAGCATCTTCGCGAGCAGCAGCTTGATGACTTCGCCTCCCGAGAGAACGCCAACGTCCTTTACTAGGTCACGCGGTCCGATTCCCATAGAGGCGAGGATGCTTCGGATTTCGGTCATGCTGTACTCGCAACCATCCTGCATGAACGAGATCGCAGACTGACGGGTGTCAAACTTGTAGCCTGTTTGCTCGAAGTAACCGATCTCTGCCTTGGGAGAGATGTTGATACCGTCGGCGCGTCGAGCGATTGCCTTCAGCAGGCTGGTCTTTCCTGTACCGTTGCCACCGGTGATGGCCACTTTGGCACCGAGCGGTATCTCGAATTTCGCGTGGTCATAGAGCATGCAGTTGCCGAAGCTCAAGCTGAAATCGTCTGCCGAGATGGGAAATTTACTATGCAGTTCCAGGGCCTTGCTCTGGCGGAACCGCACGGTGCGAATGCTGTCGGGGGCCTCAATCCCTTCGAGCGCTTCGAGGCGCTTCTCCATGTTCTTAGCCGCCTGGTACATTCTCTTCTGTTTGGTGCCGGTTGCTTTCTGATGCCCCAATCGACCTGCATTCTCGTTGCTTTTCTTTGCGCCCTTCTGCTTGGCGTCGACCTGCCGTGCTTTTTTCCGTTGTTTTTCGATGGCGGCTTCAAGGCGCTCGCGCTCGCGCATCGCCTCTTCGTATCGAGCCGCCTGAACTTTGCGCTCTTCTTCTTTCTGTCGCAGATAGTCGGAGTAGTCACCCCAGAATTCGGAAATACCGCCGTCTTTGAGCTCCCAGATCTTGTCCACTACCTGATCAAGAAAATAACGGTCATGGCTCACAATGAGCAGGGCTCCATCAAATGCCTTGAGTTGTCCGACGAGAAGGCTGATGCCGTCTTGGTCGAGGTGGCTCGTAGGCTCATCAGCAAAGATCGCGCTTGCATGCTGGGAGAGCGCAGAGGCAATCTTGGCGCGTGTCTCCTCTCCGCCGCTCATCGTCTCCTGCGCCACTCCGGCGACGTTGAGACGAGAGAGCATCTTACCACTGCCCTGAGCCGCATCAAGGTCGAGTTCATCGAGTTGGCCGATGAGGGCAATGCTGCCGAAACGCCTGACGTCGGCGTCCGCAATGGTAAGATTGCCGCTCAGAATTTTAAGCAGGCTGGTTTTGCCTGCGCCATTGTCTCCCACCAAGCCGATGCGATCGTAGGAGTAGATTTCCAACTCTTCGATATCTAGGATATCGCGGCCGGCATATTCCAAAAAGATGTCTTTAGCTTTGACTATGAGTTCCATAGGTTGAACCGCCTTTTGTGTATTAGCGTTTTACTGGAAACGCAGCCATGCCAAAAAAGATTGCTCACGTCGATTTTTCGCCTTTGCCCAATTGCCGGCGCGAGCGTTTTGACCTTGCGCAAGCCGGCAAATCCGAAAATGATAGTTGGCGACGAATAAGGAGCGCGATGTGGGATGTCAGTGCAATACCTCGTCGTCGCAAGGGCTTGAAGGCTGACGCTTGAACCGATGGCTGCTGCCTCTTTTTTTCGAATACTTGGGCTATTGAATCTGCCCGGTATCTCTTTTCCCCGCGTTTCGGACGCTCGGAGCAAGCAGCATAGCCATCGCAAGCAGTACCATGGTCGCTCCAGAGCCGACGAACCATAACGGAGCTCCAAGCAGATCCGCAAAAATGGAGGGGGCTGCGAGGCCCATGAGCATGGCCCAAGCCATGATGGTTCCGTAGAGGCCGAAAACGCGGCCTAGGTAC
>JAFSHA010000090.1 GCA_017440565.1 Eggerthellaceae bacterium
CCTGCAAATCTCCCCGCAGACAGCAAAACGACCGACGCGCAGGCGCCGGAGCAAGGCACGGTTGGCAAGCAAGTTGAAACGCAGCCCGAGGAGGAACGCGTCAAGGAAGTCGTCGGCGACACATCTGCTGCAGCTCCCTTGAATGCCCCCGCCATGAGCCCGGAGAGCAAAGTGGACATGTTCTGTCGCGAATACGGCTTGTCGCAGCGCGAGCGCGACGTATTTGAGTTGCTTGCCAAGGGCTACACGTCGCCGCGCATCCAGCAAGAGCTCTACATCGCTGCAGGCACCGTCAACTACCATTGCCGCAACATTTACGCCAAGCTGGGCGTCCACTCAAAGCAAGAACTGATCACCTTGTTCGAGTCTTCCGAATAATCGCTTGAATAAACCGAAAACGTGGAACCGCACCGTCAGTCTTACGGCACGGTAACGCACGCCCATCAAACGCCGGAGCAGCCGCGCACATCGACGAAACATTTCTCCCGTTCAAATGACAACCTTCTGAACAGGCGTTTTTCAGAAACGATGAACCCGATATGCCCGAATTGTGCCCATTGCCCGCATATGGCGTGAAAGAGATGTGCTCATCCCGAGCCGATTTCATGCCCTTCCTTTGGCCGAGATGTACCCACTCGATGAAGTTCACAGGGCACGCACAAATGCTGGGTAAAGTGGCCACCCATACCTCGCGAAGAGGTGGAAGAAGGTGATACACATGACTATGAAACACACTACTGAACGAACTACTCGCTACACGTACGCCGACTGCTTGCGCGATTCGGTGCCCACACCGACGGGCGCGAACGGCACGACGCTCTACGGATTGCTCATGGTCGGTGGTACCGTCGCGCTCATGACCACTGCGAACGGCATCCAAGAGTCGGGTACCGACTTTTTGGATCAGCCCCACTGAAACTATCCGTTGATCTTCTGCATCGCGTTCCTCACGCGCGTGTACATTAGCTCACCGCTGGTCACGCTTTTGAAACGACGCCTGATCGATGGACGTTTCTTCGGGTTCGCGCGTGGCATTGCAACCACCGTGCTAGGCGTTTGCGTGACCTCGCCCATTACAGCCGCCATCGTGGCGCTGCTGTTCACCAGACCAGATGATTTGTTGAGCACGTATGTTCAAACACTCGCAACAACCATGCCGATAACGCTGCTGATTAGCCACTTCATCGTTGGCCCCGCTGTGAAGATGCTCTTCAACAACCGCATCACTCCCGATGGGGGCCTCAGGTTGTTGCGAAGCCTCGACCAGCACGCCTTATCGCTTCTGAAGCTGTTCGGCATGTAGCGGAATGAGTCGGCGCCTTGGTCCCCGACTCACCCAAAATAAAGAGGGGTGGGAAGCGATTGGCTTCCCACCCCTCCAGTTGCATGCAGTGCGCTTTGCGAAAGGCGAATCTATTCTGCGGAGACTTCGTCCATGGCCTTCTTGATGCGGGCGAAATCGGCATCGCGTTCAGCCAGCGGAACGTTGCCCACGCGGCCGTTGCGTTCGTATTTGGCGATATCGGCATCGGACTGGGCCACATAACGGCGTGCACGCCACTTGGCACGGCCGTCCTTGCCGTTGTACCACAGGCGCTCGGCAACGGGGTCCCATGCGCGGGCGCGCTCTTCAACTTGGCGCCGAGCTCGCGCGGGTCTTCGGTGTGCTCGAGATCGGTGGATTTGGCGCCGGCGGCTTCCACCATTTCGGCCAGCTTGCCCGTGTTCTCGTAAATGGGGCAGGGGCGCAGCAGGTTGTTGCCGTCGAAGGGCTGGTTGTCGTAATACTGCATGAACAGCGGGCTGCGCAGTGCGTCGAGCAGCGACACCTCGCGGATGTTGGCGTTGGAGTAGTGCGCGAACACGCACGGCTCGACATCGCCGTTGGCGTTGATGTGCAGGTAACGTCGCCCGCCCGCGATGCAGCCGCCTACGAATTCGCCGTCGTTCTGGAAGTCAAGCGTGAACAGCGGCTTCTTTTCGCGCATTTCGCGGATGAAGTGGAACAGGTGCTCGCGCTGCTCGGGCGTGGCCATGAGCTCGGACGTGGAGTTGTAGCCGACGGGCATGAACGTGAAGATCCAAGCGAACAGGGCGCCCTTTTCGATGAGCCAGTCGAAGAACTCTTCGGAGGCGATGGAATCGGCGTTCTGGGACGTGTGGCAGCACGACACGCCGAACGGCAGCTGGTACTTGCGCAGAAGCTCCATGGCCTTGTCGATCTTGGCGAACGTGCCGTCGCCGCGACGCACGTCCGTAGCTTCGCCGATGCCTTCAACCGAGATGGCGGGGACGAAGTTCTTCACGCGAATCATTTCCTTGCAGAAGTCCTCGTCGATGAGCGTGGAGTTCGTGAACGAGAGGAACGCACAATCCTGGTGCTTTTCGCACAGGCGCATGAGGTCCTTCTTGCGCACGAGCGGCTCGCCGCCGGTGTAGATGTAAACGTGGGTGCCGAGTTCCTTGCCCTGGCAGATGATGGAATCGATCTCGTCGTACGTGAGCTGGATGCTGTGCCCGTATTCCGCCGCCCAGCAACCGGTGCAGTGCAGGTTGCAGGCGCTCGTGGGGTCGAGCAGGATGGCCCAGGGCACGTTGCAGCGCAGCTTCTCGCGGTTGGCTTCCTGCATGGGCCAGGCCAAGAGGTTGCCGTCGACGAGGAACGACTTTATGAGCTGGGGCATGACCTCGGGGTTGAGGTGCATAAGCTTGATGAGCAGCTGATACCAGTTGTTTTCTTCGGCGATGAGCTGCCTGAACGAGCTACGCTGGTTGCCGAAGAGGTTCTTGGGGAGAATGCGGTCGGAGATGTCCATGATCCGCTTCATGTTGGCCTCGGGGTTGGCTAGGAGCCAATCGACCATCTTGAACAGCACAGCGCGCTTGATACCGGTGGTAGCACCAGGCTTGGCGATTTCGTCCATTGAAATCATGTTTGCCTGCTTGAGCTTCCTTGCGGTAACGGGTGTCATGTAAACCTCCATTCGCGACTGTAAACAATACCAGGGGATTATACTCCTATTGTAGAAATAGCCACAAGTGTTGAATAATTATATTTACAACAGGCGTAGAAAAATGGACAACATATGCTATTGTGCGTATTGAAATGAGTAGAGAGGGAGAGCAATGTCAGACCAGGAGAAGCGCCTCGACAGACGTATCGTGCGCACGCGAAAAGCTATCATGGAAGCCTTCGACAAGCTTCTTGCCATCTACAGGCTCGACAAGATCACGGTGAGCGCCATCGCGCGCGAAGCCGACATCGACCGCAAGACGTTCTACCTCCATTACTCGTCGGTCAGCGACCTGGCAAACCACAAGACCGAGGAATCCATAGCTCGCATTGCCCAGGCAATCAGGGAAAAGGGCGCGAGCAAATCGTCGGCCGAGCGCATACACATTGCACTCGTCGAGGTGAACGACATCCTGACCGAGCATTTGGACGTATACGAAAAGATTGCCTCCACGCTGTCGGTGGACCAGTTCATCGACCAGTTCTCGGAAACGCTGCAGACAAGCTTGACCCGTCTGGGCGTTGATCCGCACTTCATGAGCGATCCTGTGCAGCGCATGCGGCTGCAGTTCTACCTGGCGGGGGCGCTTTCGCTGTATTCCACGTGGCTTACATCCGACCATTCCATGCCCATCGAGCTGGTGTCCGACACCATAGAAAGCGCTATAGAGTCGTCGGTGTTTCCCTCGGTGGTGATTGCGTAGCGCGCTTACATAAGCTTTGAGCGCTCGATGCGCGCGACGAGCTTCGGCACGATTCTCGAAAGGGGGCCGTTTAGCGCGAGCCCCATGACGAGCAGCGGCACGGCGAACAGCGCCAGCGTGCCGATTTCAATCCAGAAATCGTTCATGTACACGCCGAACATGGCTGCACGCATGGCGTTCACAGCATGCGTGATGGGCAGAAACGGGCTGATGTTCTGGAAGAACTCGGGTAGCAACTTCAGGGGGAAGCTGCCGCCTCCTCCCGAAACCTGCACGATGAGCAGCACGACGCCGAGCGCCTTGCCGAAGTTCGCGAACAGCGCCACCAAGGTGTAGATGATGAACGTGAACACGAGGCCCGCCACCCAGAAGCTCACGAGGTACAGCAGCGGGTTTTCCGCCTGAACACCCAAGAACAGCAAGTTGCCCGCGGCGACGGTCGTGCTCTGCAGAAGCGAGATGATGCTTATGACGCCAAACCGGCCCAGGAACAGCTGCTGGCCAGTGGGGTTGTCGAGCGCTTCTACCTGACGGCGCGAAGGAGCCACCTTGAGCGTCACCATGACGAGCAAGGCGCCTATCCACAACGCCAGCGTCGTGTAGAGCGGCGCCATGGCCGAGCCGAAGTTGTCCACCGGGAAAACGGCGATGCGCTCCAGTTGCACGGGGGCGGAAAGCGCCGCGGCCAGAACAGCGGGGTCGGACCCCAGGATCGAGCGCACTCTCTGGATGTCGTTGGACGCCAACGCCTCTGTTATGCTCGTTCGGACGGCGGAGAGCTCGGCGGCCGCCTGCTTCAATTCAGCCGTTGCGCTGTCGAGTTTACCTTTTGCGCTGCCGATTTTCTGGTCGAGCGAGCTGGCGGACCCCGCCATGCGGCTACCAGTGGAATCCAAAAGCGCCGCCGTGTCCGACACCGCCGTGCTGGTATCGGAAAGGGAATTCGAAAGCTCCTCGAGCTGGGGCTGCACGTTGGATTCGAATTCGGTTTTCACGTTTGAAAGCCCAGCGCAGGCCTGCTCGGCCTGTTGCTTTATGCTATCGCGTTCGGCCTGGGCATCTGCGCTGCCCGTTTCGATTTTCGTTGCTGCCTCTTCGAGCGAAGCGGACAGCTGTTGCAGGACGGCGATGGATGCGTTCAGCTTGTCTATGAGCGCATCCGGTGTCGAGCGATGCCCTTCGGGTAGGAAATCGCGCAGGGCAGTCACCTTCGACACGAGCGAATTCAGATCCTCAATTTGCGCGTTCACGGTTGCGGCGTCGCCCCGCAATGCGCTCGCGGTGTCTGCCGCAAGCGATCCTGCAGCCGCAAACGCGTTGTCTATGGCAGCGGGCACGTCTTGATAGCTGTCGGCGCTGTTCTGGAGTGCTTCCGAGAGTGCATCGCTTGCCTGGGATAGTGCGTCGGCGGTTGTGAGCGCCGTTTCCTTGGCGTCGGCAGCAGAGCCGACAACCTCGTCGGCCGAGGCCTTCGTCTGCGAGATGAGCGCGCTGGAATTGGAGAGCAGCGACTGCGACGACGTCAGGATGTCGGAATACAGCGCTATGACTTCGGCCGAATCGTTCATGTGGGTGCAGACGCGGTCCATGTGATTGCACAGATCGCCGATGCGGCTGTTCAAATCGGAGCTGTTCAACTGGTCTATGAGCGTCGACGAGATGCCGATGGCAATTTCGGAGAGGGCCTCCGCGAACGCCCGGTTCACCTGGTTGGCGACGCGGTCGGCTCCCTGGTCGGTCACCTTTGGCGCTATGGCGCTTTTCTTCTGGTTGGAGTAGTACGTGATGCGGGCGTGTTCGACGTCGCTGGAGTAAAACGACATCATGTCCGAGCTGAAGCTTGCGGGAATGACGACAGCCGCATAGTAGCGGCCCGACCGGGCGCCGTCTATGGCATCTTCTTCGTCGGTGAACACCCACTCCAACTGGTCGTTTGCCCGTAGGGCGGAAACGACCCGCTCTCCTATGTTCACCTTGACCGGCACGAGGCTGCTTTCGTAGCCTTCGTCCACGTTGGCGACGGCCACTTTCAGGTTGCCGGTGTTGTCGAAGACGTTCCAGCAGGCCAGGATGTTGTACCAGGAAAAGATGGAAGGCAAGATGACCAATCCGAGCACGATGATGATGGTGACGGCGTTGCGCCCGATTCGCCTGATATCGTCTGTGAAGAGGCGCACGATGTTGTTCATCGGCCGCCTCCTTCGGTATCTTCCCCTGCGTGTTTGTCCTGGGGTTCTTCCGATGCAGCGTCGTCTTTCCGGTGGCTGGACTCTGCCAGGGGACGGACCTTCGTGAAACGGTTGCGCTCGCTGTAGAGCGTGCGCACCTCGGCGTCGCTCATGGATTCCAGCGAGACCAGGTGGTCGAGGTTGTCATGCCAGAACTCGACGACGATGAAGAACACGGCGGCCGCAAAGAACCAGACGAGCCACGAGGTCAAGATGACGACCTTTTCGGCGCTGAATGCGGCGAGAATGCATGTCAAGACGATGGGAAACAGGACGGCAATTGCAATGGAGCCGACTCTGAGGCGCGGGTACAGCGCCAGGAACCGCTCCATGCGCCCGTTGATGGCCGTGCGGTATTCCTCGCGGTTGGCCAGCGTGCGGACGATCTGGGAAAGGCGGTAGCGGCGGGCGGGCAGCTCGACCGCTTCGCCGGTAATGATGTCGCTTTCTTCGATCTGGCGTGCGAACAGGCGGTTGAGGTTGGCGAGGTACGTGCGCGCTACCGCGCCCAGCACGGCAAAGGCCACAAGGAAGCCCATCAGGACCGCCATGTTGCCATGCCATGCCGTGCCGTAGAATCCCGATATGGTTTCGCGGATGGCGTTGATGCCATATGTGAAGGGGAACATGGGATAGATGGTTTGGAAGAAACCGTTTGTCATCTCGATGGGATACAAGCCCGTTGCAGCTGGGATCTGCACGAACACCAGAATAACGCACAGGCCTTTGCCCACATGCTGCAGCGACGAGGACAGCGTGTACTGGATGGACAGGTAAGAGAGCGAGGCCCCTATGGCCGTCAGGTAGAACAGGGGCACGCTGGCCGTTTGAACGCCGATGACCAGGCAGCCCGTGCAGCACACGGCGGCTTGGATTGCCGCAAGCGGGGCCAAAAGCAGCGCTCGGCCGAAGAATCGCTGCGCAATTGTGAGGCGCTCAAGCCCCTCGTCGTCCACCTCGAGCCGCACGATGACCATGAGCATGAACACGCCGATCCACAAGGTGAGGTTGATGAACAGCGGCGCCATGGCCGATCCGTAGGCGTTCAGCGGATAGAGCTCTTCGGTTTCCACCTGCGTGGGCGCCATCATGAAGTCGGCAATCTTGGACGAGTCCAGCCCGTCTTCGCCCACGAGCTGCGCCAATGCGCCCGACGCCCGCAGTGCCGAGAGGTCCGTTTCCACGCTGGCAAGTTCGTTTTCGAAATCGGAGAGCAGCTTGCTCGTCTGATCGAGCGCCATTGCGGCCTGCAGGAGCGTTGCGTGCAAACCGTCAAGGGCGCCGGACGCTTCGTCCACGAGCGACTGTTGCCGTGCAATGGCCATGCCCAAATCGCCCGACAGCGAAGCTGTTCGCCCGATGCCTTCGCTCAAGGTGGGCACGGTGTTGTTGGTGAGGAAGGTGCGGTACGCATCCACATTGCCGAGCGAGGTGCGCACCGCGGCGTCGATGGCAGACGAGGCGTCGGCGGTGGCTTTCGCTGTGGTCGAAAGATCGGTCGCCTGTGTGCCGAGATTGTCCATGACGCGCGTCAGCTCGGCATCGACCTGTTCGACGGGCGCCACGATACGTTCGATGGCCTCGTCCGCTTCGCTGGTCTGCGTGTACTGCTTGAGTTCCCTGAGCTGGGATATGACCTGCTCGTTTTCCTGCACGACGGCGCGACCGCGCTCGAGCGCGGCGCTCACGGTGCCTTCGGCCGCTCCGATTTTCGCGGACGCGTTTCCCAAGGCGAGCGCGGCGCTTGCAGAGGTTTGCGCAAGGGACGCCGACCCTTCGTCGAGCGCGGTTCCCGTGGAGGCGGTGAGTTTTCCCAGTTCGGTGTTGGCGCTTTCGGAAAGCGACGCAACGTTTTCGAACGTGGTCGAAAGGGCCGCAAGCGACGAGCGCGCGCTGTCCAGGGTGTCTTTTGCGGACAGGGCTTCGTCAGCGGCGCCTGACGAGGTGGTGGCCAGTTCGGCAAGGGCCGCACGCGCCTCCGCGATATCGGCGCGCGCATTGCCCACGCGGCCCGCCGCGCCCGACCGCGCGGCGTCGAGTTTCGTTCCCGAAGCGGCGAGGAAGTCGTCCAGCGCGTCGGCGACGGCGCCGCTCACCGTGGAGAAGAACGTCTCGTTGATGGTCGTGTCCAGGGTGTTCGCACCCGTATCGGTTATCTTGGGAGCGACGGGCCCCGTTTTCTCGTTCACGTAGTACAGCAGCTGGGGCTGCTGGAAGTCGCCGCTTGCAAGCGTCGCGACGTCGGCGCTGAAATCTTCCGGCACCACAAACGCAGCGTACGCTTCGCCCGCGCTGACTTCGCGCATGGCTTCCTCGCGGTCGACGAATGCCCAATCGAGCTGGTCGTTGTCGCGCAACTGGTCGGCTATCTGATCGCCCATGTTCAGCTGCCCGAGGTTTTCGTCGTAAGCGCCCGCGTCCTCGTTAACCATACAGACACGCAGGTTTGACGTGTTGTCGTAGGGATTCCAGAACCCGATGATGTTGAGCCAGGAATACAGCGAGGGCAGCACCATGAGGAAGATGACCACCAGCCAAGCCGGCGGCACCTTCGCAAGGCGCTTGATGTCGCGCAAGAATATCCTGAACACGTTTCCCAAAGAGGCGCTTCTTTCCATGTGGATGCTGAGCTGTCAGGAGGACAGCGTATACGAATACTGAATTGTAGGACAGCACAGAGCCGCTTGCGCGAACGAGCTTTGTTTCCACACAATAGCCGCCTCGCTGAAATTGCGCGTCTTCTCCAGGATCAGGAATTCGCGTAGGTGCTCGATTTGCATAGCTCCACCCCCTCTTTGTGAGTCAGGGGACGTAGCACTGACTCATGCAGGCAGCTGCTTTGCCAGTGAGTCGGGGGCCAGGGCACTGACTCATCCAACTTGTCTCTACCAACCGCGATGCCCGATGGCATACAGCGCGGCGGCAACGGCGCCCGAACAAACGGTCAGCACCACGAGGCCGAACGTGAACGTCGGCCATGGAAACGCGGCCGCCACGGTCGCGAGCGCGGTGATCACGCCATACGAGAAGTTCCCGAACGCCGAGGCGGTGCCGACGACGTTAGGCGGCTGGTCGAGCAGCACCAGATACGCCGCAGGTCGCGCAACGCCCTCTGCGAGCGCGTAAGGCATAAAGGCCAGCAGCAGCAGAGCAGGATGCACCGAGCCGGCCACCGCAAGCAGCAGGAACGATGCGAACACGAGCGCGATCACGAACCGCATGA
>JAFSHA010000091.1 GCA_017440565.1 Eggerthellaceae bacterium
CGCGGGCGGCCGCAAGCGCCGCGGCGCGCTCGGCCTCGGTGGGCATGCGGGCGAACTCCCCTCCCTCCGCCTCGAGGGCGGCCTGCGCCTCGGGCGTGAGGTCGGGGTCGAGGCCCTTCTGCCAGAGCCTGTCGCGCGCGAGCTCCTCGGGGTTGCCGCCAAGCAGGATGTCGGTGCCGCGGCCGGCCATGTTCGTGGCGATGGTGACGGCGCCGGCGCGCCCCGCCTGCGCCACGATGGTCGCCTCGCGCTCGTGGTTCTTGGCGTTAAGCGTCTCGTGCTTGATTCCGCGCTTGTCGAGCAGGCGCGAGAGCTTCTCGGAGTTCTCGATGGAAACGGTGCCGATGAGCACCGGCTGGCCCTTCGCATGACGCTGCGCCACGTCGTCGGCCACCGCCTGGTACTTCGCGTCGATGGTGCGGTACACAAGGTCGTTCTCGTCCTTGCGCGCAACCGGCTTGTTCGGCGGAATGGCCATGACCGGCAAATTGTAGATCTGGCGGAACTCGGCGTCCTCGGTCATGGCGGTGCCCGTCATGCCGGCAAGCTTCTCGTAGAGGCGGAAGTAGTTCTGCAGCGTGATGGTGGCAAGCGTCTGGTTCTCCTCACGCACGAGCACCTTTTCCTTGGCCTCGAGCGCCTGATGAAGGCCCTCGGAATAGCGCCTTCCTTCCATGATGCGGCCCGTGAACTCGTCGACGATCTTGACTTCGCCGTTCACCACCACGTAGTCGACGTCGCGGTGGAACAGGAACTGAGCCTTCAGGGCCTGCTGCAGGTGGTTGGCGAGAAGGCCGGCCGGATCGGCGTAGATGTCCTCGATGCCCAGCATCGCCTCGATGCGCTCAAGGCCGCTTTCGGTGGCCACGATGGTGCGCTTGGCCTCATCTTTGACAAAATCTTCGCCCTCTTTGAGCGCCGGCATGACCCGCGCGAACTTCTTGTACGTGTCGGTCGCCTGCATGCCCGCGCCGCTGATGATAAGCGGGGTGCGTGCCTCGTCGATGAGGATGGAGTCCACCTCGTCGACGATGGCGAAGTAATGCCCGCGCTGCACGCGCCTGTCAGCACGCGTGACCATGTTGTCGCGCAGGTAGTCGAAGCCGAACTCGCTGTTGGTGCCGTAGGTGACGTCAGCCTGGTAGGCGGGTATCTTGGCTGGCGGGCGCATGCCGTTTTGAATGAGGCCCACCTTCATGCCCAAAGCCCGATAGATCTGGCCCATCCACTCGCTGTCTCGACGCGCCAGGTAGTCGTTCACGGTGACGATATGCACGCCGCGACCGGGAATAGCGTTGAGGTAGCCGGCCAAAGTCGACACGAGCGTCTTGCCCTCGCCCGTCTTCATCTCGGCAATCTGCCCCTCGTGAAGGGCCATGCCGCCGATGAGCTGCACGTCGAAGTGACGCATGCCCGTAGTGCGCACGCTGGCCTCGCGCACAGCCGCGAAAGCCTCGGGAAGAAGCGCGTCGAGCCCCTCGCCACGTTCGTAGCGCGCACGAAGCTTCTCGGTCACACCCGCCAATTCCGCATCGGAAAGAGCCTTCATGCTCGGTTCGAGCGCGTTGATCTTCGCTACGATGGCCTCGTACTTCTTCAGCTGCTTACCCTCGCCGAAGGTAAGGATCTTCGAAAGGAACCCCATCTGTTCCCAACTTTCTCTCAAATGCTCGCTAAACAACAGGGAAGCAGGAAGGGCGAAGCGCGCCCCTCCATCATTTGCGTAAACGAATTTACTCTAGCACAAGCGACTCGCGCGACCCTGAACTCCACACCCTTAACAGGCCGTTGACACGGTGAAAACATCCCCTGAAGCAAGGGGTCGCGTAAATCGCGCCTGCAGGAAAAGCATCAGGAGAACTCTTCCTCGGATTCGATAATCGAACGATACAGATTCACGATGCGCATCGACGGGTCTATCCCCAGGTCCTTGGCCAAGAACTTCCTGCACTGGTAGAACGTCTCGATAGCAGCCACGCGCTGCTCGGCGGCTATCTGCGCTTCCATCTGCGCCACGTAGACGTCCTCGCGCGTACGATCGCGCTTGAGCGCCTCGCGGGCGAACCAGAGCGCGCCGCGCACCTCGCCGTTGGCCACCATGCGCGACGAAGCCGCCACGAGCGCATCCACCAGCTGTGTCTGATAATGATCACGCATCGCCAGCACGAAATCGTTGGAGGTCTCGCCGGGAAGAAGCACTTCGGCGAAGTCAACGCTCACCTGGGAGAAGACGTACTCCCACCCTCGCTCGTCACTGCGCCCGAACAGAAGCATTCGGCACATCTCCTCAAACTCCTGAACGTCGCTGACCAGAAGGTTCGGGTTCACGCGGCAACCGAACTGGTCACGCAGCAGATAGGGGCATTCTCCGTTGACTGAAAGCGCGTTCTTAAGGCGCGCCCACAGCGCGTAGAAGCTCTTCCTGGCCGAAAGCTCGTTGCTCGTGGGCCACAGCATCTCCGCAAGGCGGGCGCGGGTGTATTCCTTTCCCCGGCTGATAACCAAGATGGCCAGAAGCGTGCGGGTTTTCTGTCGGGAGAACAGGCGGGGGTCCACCCGCTCATCGCCCAGGCGCACCTCGAAGGTGCCGAACAGGTTGACACGCAGCATCGGAGGAAGGCGACGCGTCGCAGCAGAGCCCGGCTCGCTTGCCGATTCAGATGGCACACGCGCCAGGGAGCCCATAGGCGCCAAAAGACCGGAAATACCATGCGGCCCCACCCGGCGATACACATCGCGTTGAGCCAGCAAGGCAAGCTGCTCGCTGCGCATCACCGTAAGAGCCGTGAACGCAGGCAGACGCGTCAGCGCCAAAGGGTCGAATTCGAAGGCGCGCTCGATAGCAGAGGCAAGGCGCATGTCGAACCAGCCCACGCGCCCCCGCACCATGGCGGCATGCTCGACAGCCCTACAGGAGAAGTCTAGGATGCGCTCGAACTCCCGACCGTCCATGAAGCCCACCGGCAGATCCGCTCCTTTCGCCCAGCGCATGTCGGGAGGAACGCCCACGCGGGCGCGACCGTCTGCGATTCCGTCGAAAACCCATGAGCAGCCTGAAAGCAGCAGGTTTCGCAACGCCTTCGAGCCGCCCCCGACGCCCGCGCTTCGCTCGAACTCCGCGATGAGCTGAGCGAGCATGCTCGCGCCGCATGCGACTCCCTCCTCGAAGGCCAGGGCAAGATCGGCAGCACGCGGCCAAATTGCCGCCACCTCGGGATCATCCTCGGGGTAGGCGCTCTCACTTTGCGCTACGCCCAGATCATGGGCTTCGATCAGCTTCCTCAGATGGCCGCACGCCTTCTCCCGCTCGTCGCCCTCCCCCATGCGTGCAAGCACAACGCAGCCAACAACGCGTGCCGTGTTCTCCTCGACCTGCGAAAAAGCGGCCCGACGCGCAAACGCCAAAGCCTCCGAACGATCGTCCAGCATGATGAGCGCCCAAGCGACGAAGGCGTAAAACACGGTCTTCCTGCGCGGAATGCTGCGATCGAGCCTCACGTAGGCATCCACCACCGCCTTAGGCGTCACCAATTCAAGCAGGTTCCACCCGCGCGAGGCAAGCCAGCGGCTCACGCTGCGCTTGGGGGAAAGCTCGAGCGAGAGCGAAAGCGCCCGTTCTCCCAGGCCACGCACCACAAGCGCATCGGCGCAGCGCATCACGAAAGCCTCATGCCCGTCAAATGCCGAGACGCCCGCCATGAAGTCGACGTGAGGGCCAAAGCCCCGCACAAGCGAGTCGACGTCAGCCCGCACGGCCTCGTAGACCCCCTCCTTCATATCTATCCCCAAAAGCGGATACCACTTCGCCAAGTCATCCAACGTGCCTCGCGGCAAGCTCGATCCCAAAAACGCCTCGGCGTCGCTTACCTGCCCGCTTTGCAGGAGCAAAAGCGAGAAGACGGCAAGAAGGACCTCACCGGAAAGCTCCTCTTGCCCAAGGCCCTCCATGAGCCTTGCCATCCCTTCCGAATCCCACCGCAGGCAGGCAATAGCCTCGCAGGCAACGATCGGGGACGCATCCCCCGATTCACGCACCCGCTCGGTCAAAGCGGCGCGCATCTCCCCCTCGTCAAGCATGATGTCGCGACCGTCGAACACCACGCGGTCTTTGTGTAGCTCGCCAAACACGTCGTGCGAGGGCGTGCAGGTGACGAGAACCTCGTTACCGCCGGCAAGCAGCCGGTCGACCAAACGCGAGAACAAGACGGCGCGTTCGCGATCAAGGTGGGGCAGGTCATCGAACACGACCAAGCACTCATCATAGTCAACCTGCTTGATCTCGGCGTACATGGTCTGCGCATCGAGATCTCGCAGGAAACAGGGCGATCTCGCGTTAAGCCAGAAGACATGGTTGAAGGAGAAAACCACGAGCGCATACTCAAAGGCAAGATAGCTTTTTCCGTAACCGTCCGGCGCCACGATGAAGCGCGCGACACGCCTTTGGCGCAGAAGACGCGCAACGAGATTGGACCTCGACCGCCGCTGATGCGCGGCAAAACCATGCGGTTGCCTCCCCTTGCATGCTGCTTGCTCGATATAGGATGTCACGATACGCCTCCTCACCTCGGCTCGACAACGGTGGCGGCCATCGTAGTGGCGCGCGGCACTTCCGCGCAAGCAGAACAGAGATTCTAGATTTGACGAAAACGACAGCGAAGCAACACAAGTCCAGGGGCATTGTGAGAGATAGTCCACATTCGCGCGAGAAACGCGCCGCTCGTTACACGCCCCGACGGCCTCACTGGGCAGAACGCCTTCAGGCTTTACAAGCTCCTTACACGAAGCTGCGGTATGATTGAGCCAGAGTCAGCCCGCACATCACAAGAGGAGCATCCATGATAAAGACCTGCAGCCTTAACGAGCTTTCCTCCTTCCAGATCGGACACGCCCAAGATGAAGAGGCGGGAACGGGCTGCACGGTCATCATCGCGCCCCAAGGGGCAACATGCAGCGTAGACGTGCGCGGCGGCGGGCCTGCCACACGAGAAACCGACCTTTTGCGTCCCGAAAACATGATCGAAGCCGTTCACGCCGTGGTGCTTTCAGGCGGCTCGGCTTTCGGCCTCGAAGCCTCATGCGGCGTCATGGACGCGCTCGCCGAACGCAAGATAGGCTTCGAGTTGGGCGGAGCCTACGTGCCTATCGTGGTGGGGGCAAGCCTTTTCGACCTTTTGGTCGGCAAGCCCGTTCATCCCGACAAGTCCATGGGACGCAAGGCGGCCGAAGCCGCACTCGACGGCCCTTCCAACCTTGCGCAGGGAAATGTGGGCGCCGGATGCGGAGCCACCGTAGGAAAGCTGGCCGACCCCCGCGCCGCTATGAAGTCGGGGCTTGGCCTTGCGTGCCTTGAGCTGGGTGAGCTCAAGGTGGGCGCCATCGTTGCTGTCAACGCCATCGGATGCGTGCGCGACAAATCGGGTCGCTGGATAGCCGGCGTGCAGGATGGAAACGGCGGCGTGCTCGACCCGCTTGCCGCCATGGCCCAGGCAGCAGCCGCCATGGCTCAGGTCGAGCAGGATGTCTCGCCAGCGCCTTGCACCAACACCACCATCGGCGTGGTTCTCACAAATGCGAGCATCACGAAGGCGCAGGCCTCGAAGGTGTCGTCCATCGCCCACGACGCTTATGCGCGCGCCATCAAACCTGTGCACACCTCAAACGACGGGGATGCCATCTTCACCTTCGCATCGGGTGAGGCAAGTGCAGTGCCCGACGTCGTGGGAGTACTCGCAGCCGAGGCCATGCAGCTGGCCATCGAAAACGCCGTGCGTGAAGCCGACGGCGCCTTCGGCCTGCCCGCCGCCCGCGATCTGCTCCCCTCCCGCGACTAAACCTCAACCAGGCTTCGTCCCAGCCAGTCAGCTTCGACCCGCTCTCGATCGGCTTCCCCGGCCCCGATCGAGCCGCCGGCTCGCCAAAGCTGTGTGCAAAATCGGCCTCGCGTGCGAAAAGGCAAGCTCGAAAACCTACCGGAAGAACGAAATCGGCCCCCTTTTCTCCATCTAAGAAAGAAGAAAAGGGGGCCGGAGACCTTCCGAAGGCCTCGCATGCGCCTCAAAAACCGCACGCGAGGCCGATTTTGCACACAACTTCCAGGGTGCGCAACCCAAGCGGGTTACTTCCCGAGCATCTTGGCGATGCGATCGGAATACGGGATCTCGGTGAGACCAGCTTCCTTAGCAAGGTCGAGCACCGGCGCATCGTTCCACAATGCCTCAAGACGGTAGTACTCACGCGTCTCGGGCTGGAACACATGCACCACGATATCACCGTAATCCAGAAGCGACCACGAACCGTCGCTCGAACCCTCTCGATGCGTGGGCTTTACCTTCAGCTGCTCGCGCAGCTGGTCTTCGATTTCGTCGATGATGGCGTCGACCTGGCGGCTGTTGGACGCGGTGGCGATGACGAAATAGTCCGTCACGCCAATAAGGTCGCGCACATGCTGGACCATAAGGTCGGTGGCCTTCTTGCTATCAGCCGCAACGGCTGCGGTGATGGCGCACTTGCGGGAGAACTCTTCCTGCTCCCTAATCTTGTCAGTCATTCTCTTCCCTTCTCAGTTGCCTTTTGGCAATCAGCGCATTCCATACGTTCATGGTAACAGGATGGAGTTGGTTTCGACGGCTCAAAAGCATGAGCGCCCAAAACTCGTACACCCTGAAGAACAGCTCGTCGAGGCTTACCTGCCCCACCAGCTTGCGCAGCTCGGGAATGTCCCCGAACTGACGGCCCTCCTCGAGGCAGTCGGCGCAGTAGAGCACCATTTCGAGCGGCGTCATATTCTCGTCGCCGACCGTATGTCTGTCAACCGCCTGAATGACTTCCCGCGGAATCTGCGGAAACTCTCGCGAAAGCGCAACAGCCGCCGTATGCGCGTGCAGCACCTGCGGCATGTTGGCAAACACCCACGGGTCAAGCACCTCGTCAAGCCCGAGATTCGCCGCGCGCTCCCAGATGCCCTCGTCATCAAGCCCCTTGTCCCAGTCATGCAAAAGTCCCGCCAAGCGCGCCGTGGGCACATCGACGCCGTAGGCGCACGCCAGGCGCTCGCACATGTCCACTACGCCCATGACGTGCGCGAACCGCTTCGGACTTACGCGCTTGGCAAGCTCGGCCTTGCGCGCTTCAAAGAACTCAGCCGACAACGCGTCCTGCGCCGAAGGCGCTTCATCCTGCGCCCGCAATGTGGGCTGGCATTCTTTGTAGAGAGAGCGACTCTCGACGTATCGAAGGACGGAATCGGGCACAAGATAGCGCGCAGAACGGCCCTCGGCCAAACGCTCGCGCACTTCCGTGGAGGATACGTCAAGCCCCGCCGCCTCGACGAGGGTTACCTTGAAGCCAGCCTCACCGAGGCGCTCGAGCAGGTCAGGCGAAACCTCGTACCCCGGCCGCGTGACAGCGGCGTACTCAGCCAAAACCGGCAGGCTTTCCGCCTCGCGCCAGCGCATGATGCTCGCAAGGGAATCAGCGCCGAGGATGAACACCACCTGCGTGCCCTCGGGCAATTCGTCGCGCAGCTCGCGCAGCGTGTCGACCGTGTACGTCACTCTCCCGCGCGCAAGTTCCCTGTCGCTTGCACAGAACGCGAGGTTTCCCGCCACGGCAAGCCTGCACATAGCCAGCCGGTCAAGCGCATCAGCGCACACCTTCCCCTGCTTGAAATTGGGAATGAACGTCGGCATGAACAGGACCATGTCCAGGCCGCACGCCTCCCGCACTCGCTCGGCGCAATGAAGGTGCCCGAAATGCACGGGATCGAAGGTGCCGCCCATAATCCCCAGACGCGCGCTTTCGCCCGCTGCGAGGCGCTCGTGCGCCCACTTCACCGCATCGAAGCCGAAGAACTTGCGCCAACGAGGGTCATGCGCTTTCGGCGGATCGAGCCTTGCCATTACGAGCGCACCTGCCCGTTTCCGCGCAGCACGTACTTGTACGAGGTGAGCGCCTCAAGCGCGAAGGGGCCGCGTGCATGCAGCTTCTGCGTAGAGATGCCAATCTCGGCGCCGAGGCCGAACTGACCTCCGTCGGTGAAGGCGGTCGACACGTTGGCGTACACCGCCGCCGCGTCAACACGATTGAGAAACGCCTCGAGTGCGGCCTCGTCGGTAGCGACGATGGCCTCGGAGTGCATGGTTCCATAGGCGTTCACGTGCTCGATGGCCTCGTCGACGCCGCTCACGCACTTCACCGCGATCTCGGGAGCGAGGTACTCGGTGCCCCAGTCATCTTCGGTGGCGGCCACGAAATCCTTGCCGTTCGCAAGCCCGGCGAACGCCGCGCAGCTGAATGCCTCCTCGTCGCAGTGGCAAAGCACGCCGCGGGCCGCCAGCGCCGCCAGCATACCCGGCAAGAACTCGCGCGCGATGGAGGCGTCGACAAGCAGCGTCTCGGCCGCGTTGCACACGCCATAGCGGCGGCACTTCGCGTTCACGACGATGTCGTAAGCCATCTTCTGATCGGCGCTTTCATGCACGTAGACATGGCAGTTGCCCGTACCCGTCTCGATGACCGGCACCTTGGAGAACTCAACGCAGCGGCGAATGAGGCCAGCGCCGCCGCGCGGGATGAGCACGTCGATAAGCCCGTGCAGCTGCATGAGCGCATCGGTTGCCGCACGGTCGGTGGTGGAGACGATCTCGATGCAGCCCTTGGGCATGCCGGCCGAAACGGCCGCCTCATGAAGGATGCGCGCGATGGTGGCGCACGAGGCCGCCGCCATAGACCCGCCGCGAAGCACGCAGGCGTTACCCGACTTCAGGCAAATGCCCGCAGCATCAGCCGTGACGTTGGGGCGCGCCTCGTAGATGACGGCCACCACGCCAAGCGGCACGCTCACACGGGAAAGCGCGATGCCGTTATAGAGGGTGCGCTGCTCATGAACCTTGCCCAAGGGGTCAGGAAGCGCGATAAGCTCCTCGAGCGCAGCCGCGATGCCCTCGATGCGGCCCTCGTCGAGCATAAGGCGATCGAGCAAGCTCTCCTTCGTGCCCGCAGCGCGCGCTGCGTCCATGTCGGCTTGGTTAGCCGCCACGATCTCGGGCGTCTTCTCACGCAGGGCGGCCGCCATCGCGGCAAGCGCCGCATTACGTTCTTCTGCGCTCTTCTGCGCCAAACCCGCGCTCGCACGTCGTGCGCTTTCCGCCAGACTCCTTACCTCAAGGGCCACGTCGCTCATAAGCTTCCCTTTCTCGAACTTACGTTATTCAAACACCACCAGCTCATCACGGTGGATGAGAGGACGCTCCGCCAAAGGCGCGAGCAAACGGTTGGCCTCGAGCGCTTCACGCGAGCGGCCGCAGGCAAGCTCGACCTCGTCGCTGGCAAACGCCGCCTTGCCGCGCGCCACGATAAGGCCCGCACCGTCCTTGATGTCGATGATGTCGCCCGCATCAAAGCGGCCCTCGACCGCGCGAACGCCTACGCACAGAAGCGAGCTTCCGCGCTCAACCAACGCACGACGCGCGCCGTCGTCGATCAACACCGAGCCACGCACGGAATCGCCCAGCGCAAGCCAGAGCTTCTTCGGCGTGATCTCGTGCGGCTTCTCGCTTGCGGTGAAAAGCGTTCCCACCGGGCGACCGGCCACTGCGTCCACGACGGCATCCGCACGGCGCCCATGGCAGATGATCATGGGAATACCCGCCACCATGAGCACGCGCGCAGCCTTGATCTTGGTGATCATACCGCCCGAACCCACCGTCGAGCCAGCGCCGCCGGCCACAGCCATGATGTCGCGGTCGATGCGTTCGACGCGCTCGATAAGCTTCGCGTCTGCGCAAGTATGGGGATTGGCGTCGTACAGGCCGTCGATGTCGGAGAAGATAACCACCAGGTCGGCGTCGATGAGGCACGCGACCAAAGCAGCCAGCGTATCGTTGTCGCCAAAGCGAATCTGCTCGACTGAAACAGTGTCGTTCTCGTTGACGATGGGCACCACGCCAAGCTCAAGCAGACGGTTGAGGGTGTCGCGCGCATGCAGGTAGGCCGTGCGATCGGCCGTATCGCGACGAGTGAGCAACACGACCGACGTCAGAATATCGTGCTTGGCAAATGCGTTGGCGTACGCCGTCGAAAGGGCTCCCTGCCCCACCGAAGCCGCCGCCTGAAGGCTTGGCATGTCGGTCGGGCGCTTTTCGATCCCAAGCGCCTCGAGGCCGCAGGCGATAGCAGCCGACGTCACGATGATCGGCTGCCATCCGGCAGCCTTAGCGCGGGCAACCTGATCGGCCAAGCCCTCCATGTACTCGTAGTCAATCCGGCTCTCGCTCGTGGTCAGCGTCGACGAGCCGATCTTGATGATGAGGCGCTTTCCCTTCGCGCCGCCCGCAGCCTTTTCCGCAGCCATTAGAAATCAAGCTCCTCGAAGTCCTCGTAGATCTCGCTCACCCTGTTGGCCGACTCGTACTCGAAGGCGCGGCCAACAATGCGGATCTCGTCGCCATCAAGCGCGCCGGCCTTACGCAGCGCGTCGTCGACGCCCATGCGCTTCAGGCGATGCTGCAGGAAGATGATGGCCTCCTCGTTGTCCCAGTCGGTCTGCACCACCATGCGCTCAACCTGCCCGCCCGTAACGCGGAAGATGCCGTCGGAAAGCTTGGTGACCTTGAAGCGACGCTCACGCTGCTCGCGCTTGTGCTCCCAAACGTGGTCGTACTGCACGTCGTTGGCGGCCATCTCGCGCGCCGCCTCGCGCAGCTCGTGCACCTTCGCGGCAATGGCCGCCTTCAAGGGCTCGACGCCCTTGCCCGTCAACGCGCTGATGAGGTAGAGCTTCGGGTCGATGGGGCTCGGCGCGAACTCGTTTCCGCCAGCCGCGGCGATGGAGTCGGCGCGCACCCGCTCGGCAAGCTTAGCCGCCACCTCCTCGGTTCCGGGAACGTCGATCTTGTTGGCCACCACGATGCGCGGGCGGTTGGCCAGCTCGTCGGCGTACAGCGCCAGCTCGCGGTTGATGACCTCGTAATCCTCAAGCGGGTCACGGCCCTCGTAGTCGCCCGTCAGGTCGACCACGTGCACGATGAGCGCCGTGCGCTCGATATGGCGCAAGAACTCATGCCCGAGGCCACGTCCCTCGTGCGCACCTTCGATAAGGCCGGGAATATCGGCTACGACGAAACTGTAGTCGCCGCTGGTGGCAACGCCCAAATTGGGAACAAGCGTGGTGAAGGGGTAGTCGGCAATCTTGGGACGCGCCGCGCTCATCTTGGCAATGAGGGAGGACTTGCCCGCGCTCGGCATGCCCACAAGCGCCGCATCGGCCATAAGCTTCATCTCGAGCTCGATCCACGAGTCGATGGCGGGCTCGCCCAGTTCGGCAAACGAGGGAGCGCGCCTCTTCGAAGTGACGAAATGGATGTTGCCGCGACCGCCCATGCCGCCACGCGCAACGATGACGCTCTCGCCGTCATGCGTGAGGTCGGCGATGAGCTCGCCGGTCTCGCCCGTTTCCTCGTCGTACTCGCACACCACCGTTCCCACCGGAACGGTGAGCACCAAGTCTTCGCCCTGGGCGCCGTGCATGCGGCTTCCGCGCCCATGCGTGCCGCGCTCGGCCTTGAAGTGGTGCTTGAAGCGGTACTCGATAAGCGAGGAAACGCCCGCATCTGCCTTCAGGATCACGTTGCCGCCGCGCCCGCCGTCGCCGCCGTCGGGACCGCCCTTGGGAACATGCGCCTCGCGACGAAACGACATGCATCCCGCGCCGCCGTTACCGCCCTTAACGTTAATGCGCACCTTATCTATGAACATCGAACAAACCTTTCGAATGGATGAAACGCTCCTGCGCTATGATAACCCGCCTTAACCTTCGAACTCCCCAAACGCACAAAAGCGCCCTCTGAAGCAGGTCAGAGGGCGCTTCGCAATTGCGTTTGACGCGTGAGGCGTGCTTTACGCCTCGATGGGGCGCACGTGCACCTTGCGCTTCACGCCACGGGTGAAGTCGACGGTGCCGTCGCACAGGGCGAACAGCGTGTCGTCCTTGCCGCGGCCGACGTTCTCGCCCGGATGGAAGTGGGTGCCATGCTGACGGACGATGATCATGCCCGTCTTGACCTGCTCGCCGGCGAACTTCTTGACGCCAAGGCGCTGTGCGCGGGAGTCGCGACCGTTACGAGTAGAGCCTAAGCCTTTTTTATGTGCCATTGGTTATCCCTCCCTTGCTTAGCCGATGGACTCGATCTGAACACGAGTGAGCTGCTGGCGATGACCACGCAGACGCTTGTAGTTCTTGCGCTTCTTGAACTTGAAGATGATGGCCTTCTTGCCCTTGAACTGCTCGATGACAGTGGCAACGACCTTCGTCTCGGCGGCCTTGGCCGGATCGGCCTCGACCTTGTCGCCGTCGATCACGCAGATGGTCGGAAGCTCGACCTTCTCGCCCACGGCAACGTCAAGCTTCTCAATGTTGAGCTTGTCACCGACGGCAACCTTGTACTGCTTGCCGCCCGTTTTCACGATTGCGTACATGTTCTCTCCTTGTGAAATAAACGCATTTGCGATAGCTTTGAGGCGCGGTCATAGCAAGTCGGCGGGCCGACCCGCCGGTCGAATGCACGACCTGCGCGTATCATCGCACTTATTCCCAGTTGCACCTCGTAAGCGCAACCTTGCAAATACTATCAGAAAGAACGCACACGCACAAGGGGTATATTGCTGCTGTTCGCACCTTATGCAACAGCTCACACCCCATGCCCGAAAGGGGTCGGGGGGATTGCGGACATGAGCCCACAACCCCCGATCCCTTTCGGGCAAGAAAAAAGCGAGGCGAGAGGATCTAAAGCCCCTCGCCCCGCCCCGTTATCTTGCGAAGCGCCTACACGTTGTGCTTGTCGCGTGCAACGTAGGTGGTATGCAGGATATGATGAGCCTTGTGGCCGCAAGGCTCACCGAGGTAGTCGGCGTACAGGGCCTTGACCTCGGGGTTCTCGTGACTGCGGCGGCGCGGCATGTTCTCGTCGATGCCGTAGAGGCCAGCCGCCCGCCTGCCCTTCACGTTGCCAAGCGCATGCTCGGCCGGCGTGTGCACCGGCTGGCCAGCGCCGTTCACGCAACCTCCCGGGCAGGCCATGACCTCGATGAAGTCATACGCAACCTCACCCGCCTCCATAGCGCGGATAACCTTCTCGGCGTTCACGAGGCCTGAAGCGGTGCAGGTGCGCAGCGTCACGCCTCCCACCTCGTACGTCGCCTCCTTGACACCTTCCATACCGCGAACGTCCTCAAAGACAAGCGGCACGTCAGCGCCCTCGCCAGCAAGCACCACGGCCGCCGTGCGAAGCGCAGCCTCCATGACGCCGCCCGTAGCGCCGAAGATGACAGCGGCGCCGGTGGAGTCACCGAGGACGGGATCGAAGGCCTCATCGGGCAGCACGTCGAACATAATGCCGGCCTCGACGATCATGTCGGAGAGCTCGCGCGTGGTGATGGAGAAGTCAACCGGCATGCAGCCGTTCTCGAGGATCTGCTCCTCTCGGGACACCTCGAACTTCTTGGCGGTGCAGGGCATGACGGAGACGACCACGACGTCCTTCGGGTCGAGGCCCTCCTTCTCAGCCCAGTAGGTCTTCACGAGGCCGCCCATCATCTGCTGCGGGGATCGGCAGGTGGAGAGGTTGCCCAGCATGTCGGGATGGTTGTGCTCCATGTACTTGATCCAGCCGGGGCAGCAGGAGGTGAACATCGGCATGGTGCCGCCGTCCTTGATTCGGCCGATGAGCTCGGTGCCCTCCTCCATGATGGTCACGTCGGCGGCCCAGTCGACGTCGAACACCTTGTCAAAGCCGAGGTGGCGCAGCGCGGCCACCATCTTGCCCTCGACGTTGGCTCCGACGGGCATGCCGAGCTTGTCGCCGAGACCCACGCGCACGGCGGGGGCGGGAACCACGACGACCGTCTTGGCCGGGTCGGCGATGGCGGCGCGGACGTCGTCGACGCTGCGCTTGAGCATGAGGGCGCCCGTGGGGCATACGGCGACGCACTGGCCGCAGGCCACGCAGTCCACCTCGCCGAGGCCGCGTCCGAAGGCGCTCTAGACGTGGGTGGCGAAGCCGCGGTCCGCGGCGCCGAGCACG